>JAAYSF010000057.1 GCA_012523975.1 Veillonellaceae bacterium | reverse complement strand
CACTTCTTCTTAATATATATCGACATATCTATAAGAATATTAAGTGGAGATTTTTAATAAAAGTTTCCGAAACCCTTGATACTAAAGCATTTATGCACCCTGTCACTATTATGACACGAGCCCCGGTAGCCGACTGCCCAATAATATCCTTACCGGCAAGCGCTAGCGGGATCGTTTGCTGCTGAATTTCGGTTGGCTGGGAAATTCCAAGTCGGCTTAGCCCTGTTAACAACGCTTCGCTCAGGCCAAGTCTCTGAAACAATTCGTTCATTATTTTCTCTCCTATATGCAAACTGAATAATATTTCATCTATAAATAGCTTTCCACATCAACTGCTATTTCTTGCGGCATTTGACCCCAATCCCTTAATTGGGACCTGACGCTGAACCGGAAATTTGGGCTTACCATTGTCATCCGAATAGGTCGCCCGGCATTCCGGAAATTTGGTACAACCCCAAAATGGCCCATTCTTGCCATTACGCAGTTTGATTTCGCCTTTTTTACAGCGCGGACAAGGATACTCAGGCTTTTTCGGTTGCCCGTCAACATCATCATAGGCCGCCTTGCACACCGGATAGCCCGAACATCCCCAAAATTTGCCGTTTTTACCGTTCCGCGCCTGCAGAACCCCCTTACCGCATTGCGGGCAGACATGCTCGCCATTTAAAGGCAGATTGAGACTGCCTGCTTCTGCACATAGCTTAGTCGCAAACTCGGCCTGCTGCTGTAAAAATGAGCTTAAGCTTTCGTTGCCGCCGACCATTCGGTGTAAAATGCTTTCCCAGATAGCGGTTGAGTCGGGATAGGTCAGTTCATCCGGGAGAGTGTCAATCAAAAGATAGGCCGTAGGGGTTGGAGAAAGGTATTTCTTTTTGCCTTGTTCTTTAAGAAAACGCCGGTCAATCAGTTCCTTGATTATTGTAGCCCGCGTTGCCTCGGTACCAATGCCGGACACATCCTTAAGCTGCTTTTTGAGTTCAGCATCTTTTACATATTTATGAATTTCCTTCATTGCGGCCAGTAAAGTCGTCGCGGTAAAGCGCACCGGCGGTTTGGTAGTCTTCTTATCGGCCCAGGCCCGGTTCATCGAAGCAGAATCGCCCTTCTTCATCGCCGGCAGCACCCCGCTGTCCTCGTCCTTGGTCTCATCGGCCTCAGCGCCGTAGAGAGCCTTCCAGCCTGCATCCAGAACAATCCGGCCGCTCGCGGCAAACAACTCACCAGCATAGCGCACTTCGATACGGGTTTGATTATAAACATGCACCGGATAAAATTGCGCTATGTAGGTTTGGGCGATTATAAAGTAGAGATTCCGCTCAACTTCACTTAACCCCTCGAAATTGCATTTGACAGTCGTTGGAATGATGGCATGGTGAGCAGTAATTTTCTTATCGTTCCAAGCCCGGCTTTTTATCGTACAATCAGCACCGCCGGCCCATACTGAGATTTCATCCTGATTTAGGTTCCGCAGGTTATCCAGAATAATTGCAGCATCAGCAAACTGTGATTCCGGTAAAAACTCACAATCGGAACGCGGATATGTTGTCAGTTTCTTTTCATATAATTTTTGCGCCGTATCCAAAACGGTCTGAGGGTCATAGCCAAACTTTTTCCCGGCCAAAACCTGAAGCGTTGACAGCGATAACGGCAGGCGCTGCGATTCTTTCCTTTCGGTTGTTTCGCATAGCTCAATTACTCCGGATTTTTCCAACGAATTAAAGCCGGTCATAAGTGATTCGACAACAGCGGAATCAGCCATTCGGCCTTCTGTATCCAAACCGGCCTGATCTTCCCGCGGTTTCCAATAGGCAACAAATAAGCCATTTTCGTGCAGAAACTCGGCTTTAACGATAAAATAATTCGCCGTAGTAAAACCTTCAATTTCCCGCTCGCGCCTAA
Organism: Veillonellaceae bacterium; assembly: GCA_012523975.1. Classification (NCBI taxonomy): domain Bacteria; kingdom Bacillati; phylum Bacillota; class Negativicutes; order Veillonellales; family Veillonellaceae; species Veillonellaceae bacterium. The sequence continues at coordinate 6,490 of JAAYSF010000057.1, read as the reverse complement.
CAACTAAGGCCAAGGTTGGGGTTTTAACTCGCCCAATCGGCAGTGTAACCTGATGTCCCGCCCGCCGGGCTGCCAGTGTATAGGCTCGCGACAGATTCATGCCAATCAGCCAGTCTGCCCGCGATCTGGCTAACGCCGATTGCTTGAGATTAATAAACTCTTGATTGTCCCGCAAACTGACAATAGCTTTCTTTATACTTTTTTCATCAAGTGCATTAAGCAATATCCGCCGGACTGGTTTGTCGTTGTTGAGATAGTCTAAAACTTCATCAATCAGCAGCTGTCCCTCTCTGTCAGGGTCACCGGCGTGGACAATTTCAGTCGCTTTAGCCAACAGGCCTTTGATGATACCAAATTGTTTTTCGCATGAATCAGCCACAAAGAGTTTCCATTCGTGAGGGATAATCGGTAGGTCTTCCAAACGCCACTTCTCGTATTTCTTATCATATTCACCGGGCTCAGCCTGACGGAGAATATGACCAAAACCCCATGTAACAATACCATCGCCTGTCGTAATATAACCGTCTTTACGACTTATTGGTCCAGGCAGGCATTTAGCAATCTCGGCCCCCATACTTGGTTTTTCCGCAATAAATACTCTCAAAGTCTGCACCTCTTACTTGCCGGACAGCTTAGAACCACGGGCTTAATCCAGCATTGACCTTAGAAAACCCGGCTTGCGCGGGGCCCAGGCTAAAAAATAAAATCCTGCATAGTGCAGGATTGGTGTAATTCAATAAAAAGCTTTGATAAAATTATAGCCTTAATATGCATTATAGGCAACAATTATCATCAGCAAATTAACTTCACTGCAAATAAAGCCTGCTTTTTGGGTAGGATATTTCTATATACATTGAAAGGGGATTAGTCAATGAAACTTGTTGCTGTCGGCGATACTGCCCCGGAGTTTAGCTGTCCGGATAATCGGGAAACAACCATCAGACTTTCAGATTTTAGAGGCAAGAAGGTTTTAATGTCCTGGCATCCGCTAGCTTGGACACCGGTCTGCACTGACCAAATGCGTGCACTCGAAAATAATTTAGAGCAATTTCAGAAATATAATACCATCCCGCTTGGCTTCAGTGTTGATCCTACTCCGTCCAAAAAACTATGGGCTTACGCTATCCAAATAAGCAAGGTCCAGCTCCCATCCGACTTTTGGCCGCATGGAAAAATCGCCAAGGATTATGGCATTTTTCGCGAGCAAGATGGATTTTCGGAACGGGTAAATATTATAATCGACGAAAATGGCAAGGTTATTTGGGTAAAAGTTTATCCATTGCCCCAGTTGCCGGATATTCAGGAAGTCCTCAATTTTCTAGCCACCCAGCCGAAAGCCTAAACTTTAAACCGCAAAAGATTCGGCTTGATTTTATAAACTGGCAAGCGCTCCGCCTGCCGGTTTGTTTTTGTCTACTGGAATTTACAGATCGCCCCGTCAGCCACATTATAAATTCCATATGGAGCGCAATCCGCTTCTATTTCAGTGACGACTTGCCGAACAAGCTCCGGAAGCTGCTGCTGACAAGTGAAAAGAAATATTTGCTGATGGGAAGAAGCCTGCAAAAGTCCTCTGATTATCCCGGCCTGGCGCTGCTGGTCAAATCTTACCAAAACGTCATCAAGGATAATCGGCAGACTCTCCGAAGCCTTATTAAACTCGGCCGCCAAACTAAGTCTAATGGCCAAATATACCTGATCTGCCAAACCACTGCTCCAGAGGTGTTCTTCTTTTACTTTGCCGGTTTCGTCTTCAAGCTTAACAGTGCCTGCAGGGGTAATTATCCGGTAGCGGCTGCCTGTCATTAATTTTAACAACTCATTGGCCGCTTTGATAACTGCCGGCTGCCGCTCCCGTTCGTACACCGCACGGGTTTCTTCCAGCATACCGCGGCAAATTGCGTATGACAGCCATTCCTGAACTGAATGTTTAAGCAAACTGTTGACTTGCTCTTGTTTAACTCTGATATTATCCAATTTTATACTTTGCCGCATTTGTTCGAGTTTATGGCTTAGGCGGCCGACGCTATCGCGACTGTCATTAATTACTTTCTGCAATCTTAATTTTTCATTCTCCAACTTGGCAGTTTCAGCAGCTATTTCACCTTCAGTCCTAACCGCCAATTCAGTGCCTAACTCTAATTCCTTGTCCGGACTGCCGGCAATGCCGCGCAGCAAGGCTTTATTATTGTCAATCCGGTCTTGAATGCTTTTCCAGTCCCTGTAGTCTTGTGCCATCTTCCGAAAAGCTGGAACTTCGGAGACCATTTGACAACCGGCAAGGCCAACCTCGTCAAGCAGTTGGTTAAATTGGTTTAGCACGGCGTCCATTCGGTCTTCTAGGGTTGCCAGCTCTTTAGCGGCAGCTGCGGCTGTCTGATTCAGACTAGTATATCTTTCTTGATTGGCCTTAGCTGTACCTAAAGTTTCATACAACTTGTCCAAATCAGCAACATCAACCTCAGTAATATTTATTCCTTTTACCGCCTTAATGACTGCGGCAATCTCCTTAGTTTTGGTTTCGATATATTGTTTAGTATCTTCCACCCGGTTTTTTACCGATTGCCAATGCCTTTGCGCGGTCCGCGCATTTTCTATAGCTTTCTTCAGTATTTCAAAGCCTTCTGGTCTGACGTCAGTTGGAAACCCCTTATCCTTAAGCCAGGTCTGCCATGCCCGTTCAAGGGCGGCCAATTTTTCAGCAGTCTCGACCTTACGGCTTTCTACCAATGCAAGGGACTGCAAACCTAAAGTTATTTCCTCATCCACCTCATTAACCTGCTGTTTTAAGGACGACCATTTGTGATAGATTTGACGTTGATTGATAAGCTTTTTGTCAAGTTCATTGAGATCGTTAAGGTTATCGATAATGGGCCATCCAAATTTCCAGCATAAATGTTTCAAACTGCCTTCTGCAGCAGCGATAGCGGCTTCGATAGCGGCAATGTCATGTTCAAGTCTGGCTATACTTTGTGCTAGTTGGCTCGTTTCAGCTACCCGCTCCTGCTCACGGATTTCACCTGCTCGAACCATATTTTTGCGGGCAGCATACAAGTACCATACAGCCAATAGACCGAACAACAGGGTTCCGCCAGCTGCCGCCGTTTGCCCGGCGATAGTCAAATATCCAGCTAACAGTGCTACGCCGCTAGCAAGCAGCGGGGAAATAAAAGCCGGCAATACAGTGCCCACTGCCGATGATCGCTGGCCAAGATTATTTAAGGCGGCAGATAGGCAGACTTCTTCCTGACGCTGCAAATCAAGTCTGGTATTCAGATTATCAATCTTAGTAAGCAAAGTTTGGATGGTTTTAGCCGCTGCTTCCTGCGCAATCGGCGCTGTTTCAGTTTTAAGCTCAGGCTCATCTAGCTCACATAGTTTTTGCTCGAGCTGTGCCAGTTTAGTGCGGGCATTTTTTATCCGGCAAGCTTCAACGCGGTGGCGTTCATCAACCTGCCGCTGCTCAGCCTTGATATCTGCAAAGTCACTTACGAAACCGCCGGCTTGCTGGCAAACAGGTACCGATATGTCAGCTGTCTCGAGTTTTGCTTCATCCCAATCAGGACCAATTTCCTGAAGACTCTTAAGGAAGTTCTGCCAAGCCCTGTCACATTCTACGCGGTCTATCGGCAGCGCAGCTAAGGCGTTTTCAAAGCTGCCTCTTTCTTTGTATAATGCTTCAATTTGTGATCCATTGTTTAAAATAGCGTTATCAATTCGGATTTCTTCGCTGTTGTGCCGTGTTTCAGCTACAAACAACGCTTTGGCGCTAATATCGCTACTCAAAGCTTCAGCACCGGCTAGCAATCCTTCATAGCGCACTTCACCATTTCCGGGAAATATTTTTGCATATTCCAGCTCAGCAGCCCTTTCTTGCAGAATCTGCAGTTCAGCCCATGGCTCGCGTGCCTTGCTAAGTTCACTAAGTCGAATCAACCGTTGATTTGTATTTTCAAGTTCTTCTCCTGCTTGGCTGATTAATTTCTGCAAAGCGTAGCATTCAGCCTGGGTCGCGGCATATTCCCGGTCTTCACCTTCTAAATCGCATGCCTGATTATCGGCAGTCTTTTTCTCATTAAGCAGGCGGCTAATTACTGAGTCCCCCCGCTGTTTCAGCAAACTTGCCAACTTAGCATCTATATTCTGATATGCGTTATTTAACGCTACAGCATTCAACCCCGCCCCTGCAGCAAAGAACCGCCCCCGTACATCATCGCGGTCGAGCAGCTTAAGGCCCTGCAGTTCTTGAAGGCCAATCGAAAAAATGCTTTCATAGGTTTCCCGTTCAAGTCCGCCCAGCCATACCTTCTGAGGATTTATGCCAGGGCTGACCCCGTCAGTATTTGTGACGGTAATACCCTTGTTATCCCACCGGAGCATGTACTGCTGACCGTCATCCAAGACAACATCAATACTGCCGCCAAACATGCCTCCCCTAACAGGTTTGTACGGGTTTTTGGCTCGTTTATTGCCATAAAATGCATTTCTAAGAAACTGCATCAGTGTACTTTTACCGCTCTCATTATTTCCGCTAAACACGACCAAACCATCAGCGATATTCTTGAGCGATTGATTATTGTAAATCCCAAAGCCATCTATATAGATATTTTTTATTTTCATATTTCTTCACCATCAACCAATAGATTCAGCCCTATTGTTTCGGCCTCCTCGAGCAATCTAAACAGTTCATCATCCGCCATGTCTTCCAGGATGAAAGAAATTTTATTAAATTCAGGGCGGCCACCTAAATAACCGCTAATAACCTTTTTAAGCTCTTGACGCTTGTCCAGCGGATTTAAGCAAGCTATACTTTGCCGCACTTCGGCTGAGCGCCGCAAGAAATCACCAACAAAATCGGGCGCCTTACGTCGGATTTCAAGGTCAATTTCGGGCCGGGTATTTACAGCTATAGATTCCAGCCAAACAAAATCAGTTCTCGTGTCCTCATTTTGCCGGAGATGCTCAATTAAATCGCTTTCTAAATTTAGTGAAAATGCCTTGCTTGTGCCGCGCAGCGCCTTGTCGAGCGTTCCGCGCCCCACCAGGCCAATTCTTAGAATGGTCCCGCGCCCTTCAGCAGCCCGGCGGACATCGTCCTTGATTTTATGCAGGCTGGCAATTAGTTCATTGAGCTGCTCCATACCGGCGATATTACATTCCGCCTTTTCCCACCGAATTACTTCCGTACTAATAAAAATCGGCGTAACCTTACCGTGTTCATCAACCTCAATTAAGTAACAGCCGCGCGGACCCGTTTCACGAATACTTACCCCTTGGGTATTCCCGGGATAAATAACGCAAGGCTGCTCGGGACTCAACACACTTTTGGTGTGTACATGACCCAACGCCCAATAGTCCAGCCCGCTCTGCCGTAAATCCTCTAAACTGCAGGGTGCATAACGGTCGTCATTCATTTTTCCAACATTGCAGTGCAACACCCCGACCGAGAAAATTGATTTATCTATATGTTTAAAACGCTTAGCGAGATTTTCCTCAACATTGAAAACGGCATGGCTAATACCATAAATATTGGCGATAACCTTACCTTCTTTAGCAACAGGTACACACTCTACCGTCTCAAATCCAAAACGGTGTACGCCATTCGGAAGGCTATACTGCGCCCGCCACGCCTCAAGAGGGTCGTGGTTGCCATGGGCAATCAGACACTTAATCCCCTGCCCGGTTAATTCTTCCAACGCCTCGGCGAACTTTATCTGAGCGCGGGTGCTATGTCTGACGCCATCATAAATATCCCCGGCGATGACAACAAAGTCCACTTGATGTAAAACAGCCGCCTGGACAACTTTATCAAACGCCCTAAACGTTGCATCTTGCAAAGCAAGTCCGATTGCAGGCGGAACCTTATCAAACATCCCCTCAAACGGTGTTGCAAGATGGAGATCAGCGCAATGAATAAACTTAAACGGAACTGACCTTTTCAAACTTAATCCTCCCTATATGTACAAACCATCTGTAGTATCTTAATTAAACCGGTTCGAATGAATATCATATTTCTGAAAACAATCCCGAAATCCTCTATTACAAGAACACGGCAGAGGGAAGCGCGGGGATGGTGCGTCACTTAGGAAGCGTTGAAAGCGCCTCGTACTTCTGAACGAAAATTAGAAAAGCCGTCCCTATGGACGGCTATGTGTTACTTGTTGCTTTGTTGATCCCGCATGCAGAAGACTTTGCCTTCCCGGCTGCGATGAAAATTAATGCATTCGCAGCACTTGCCATGCCGTTCACAAGTAGTTTTAGGACAGGTGCAGTTTGCTTCATTACAATTGGCCATTATACTACCTCCCAAAGTTAGTTATTAAAAGAGATATTAAACTCCCGCAAGCAGATTCCCTGCCACGCCGTTCTAAACCCCATCGCTTTTGTTCCAGATTACAAACACGTTTGACCTTATCAAATTCCTTAAAAAGCCTCCTCACCCAGTTAACTTCATACTATAAAATCAACCCCAAAAAAGGAACCTACCATT
>JAAYSF010000056.1 GCA_012523975.1 Veillonellaceae bacterium | reverse complement strand
GCAGCTCTAACTCATCTTTCCCACTGCGCAATGCTTCCTCCGCCTTCTTCATCCCCTCAACCAAGCGGGAGTTTTCTAGTGAAATAGCTGCCTGCATCATCAGTAGTTCGGTCATCCGGGTCTTTTCCGGGGTAAATACTGAACCTGACAACCGGTTTTCTAAATATAGTATGCCGATCATTTCTGTTTGTTTGATCACCGGCAGACAGAGCACTGAACGCAGCTGTAGTTTCTGAACCTCCGGATTATCTTTGAAGATGCCCTCGTGGCAAGCATTGTTAAGAAGCACCCGCTCCCTGGTTCGATACACATAACGGACAATCGCTTTGCAAATATCCGGAATGTTATCAAGCTCTTGATTAAGCATCTGGACCGCTTGTTCTGTAATGTGACCGCCCGACTGGATAATTAATTTTCCACTTTCTTCAGTAAGTAAATAGCCGAGCTGCGCCCCGGAACTCTCAAGGACTACTTTCATAATCTTCTTCACTAAGGAGTTTTGTTCTATTTCGGCTGATATGGCATGAGAGGATTTCATAAGATATTCGACGTCAAGATTAGGCAGAATTGCAACAGACTCAGCCTCACAATATTGGGAGGAACCATTTTCCACCTCAAAGTACTCAGGATATCGCTCGATAAGATTAAGCAACATTCGTTCCGCCCGACATTTCTTGTATAACCGAGCTGCTTCCACAAAATAGAGTCTTTCCGAATGCTTACCGGATTTGACGAGAAACTCCCCAAAACATTCGTTAAGATAGCCTTCCAGGAAGGTATAGTTTTGCTGCTGTGCGGTGTCTATAGCATCGAGATAGCGGCCTCTGGCTTCATTAAACTTACCGGTGACTCGCTCAACTTCAGCATAGAGAAAAGCGAGATATGGTTTCAATAACGGACCTAATGCAGCCCATCTTTCAATCTTTTCAATAACCGGCCGGATTCTTGCCTGTAATTCGCCTTCATTAAGCGCGCCTAAGCCTTTTTCGTACATCTTAAGCTCATTTAATACCAGAAATACATGCCACTGCCGCTTCAGCACATTGTCGGTCAGGCCGGAAAGGTATTGTTGGCCCTTACGAAGATATAGCTGTGCTTTTTCGTGCTCCCCGTGATAATAATGCGCCAATGCCAAGTGGACGTAGTAACTTCCGACAGAGGCAATATGATTATTCTGCTCCCATTGCCGTAATTTCTCGTCCATCGGTAAGGGTGAATAATCTCTCCTCATGGGTTCAATCCAGCCTGCCTGCATGGCTTCGGCAAGACCAACTAAAAAAGAAAGCTGATATCTTTTTGAAAATTGCAGACATTCCTTGGCATAATCTTCAATGGCAGACATATCGGTGCCCTGAACCTGAAGATTCCACATTAGAGGCCCGTAAGAAAGCCCAGCGTTATACAGGTCACCGCAGTTTTTTCCGCACTCAATGGTTTTTAGACAATAGTTTACGATTTCCTTTGGGCGGGACCTTGAGTGCATATTGCACCAAACTATTCCGTTCATGCCACGGGTTGCACCAAACGTATTAGGATATTTGGCCGACAGATCGCGCGCTAAATCTTCGTACTTAAACGCTTGTTCAAAATCGCCCTGTTCGCCAAGCAGAAGTCCCATAATGCTAAAGGAATATATTACCGACTCATCCATGCCACCCGCAAGACAATGCTGAGTTGACTGCGCAGCCGCGAGATAAAGCTGCGGCACCATGCCCGACAGATAGAGGTCAGGAATCAGCTCGCTGTAAAAGGCTAGCTCGATTTTGCTTTTTCGATCGGTAGTGAACGGCACATTTAGGATAGTCTGCCAGATATTTTTATTCCTTGCGACTATTTCAGATATCAGCTTCCGGCACCGCTCATCCGACTCATTCGGACTATCCGGGATAGCTTTCCCAAAATAGGCCAGTCCCCGATTAGCCGTCTCAATTGCCTTTTTAAAATTGCCGATAGAGGATAATGAAGCTGTCTGCTCTGCCAAACACTCAGCTTTGTCTAAATCAGTTTTCGCATGATCCAGGAGTTCTGTCAGCACACTCTCTGAGCGCTCGTAATTGCCGCACATAAGCTCTGTCTTAGCAACCATCTGATATATTCTGAAGGTGCGTTCATAATGGTCTTCCTCCCAGCAATCAGACGGCAGCAGTTCCTTGCTCAAATTGAAATAGTCGTTAGCGGCCTTGGTCGCCAATGAATCTAACGCCTTATTACCGGCATGATAATTAAGATCAGCTAAGCGGTAGGCAGTATCAGAATCGAGCTTGCTATCCCTACCCAAATTTAGATGGGAAACAACAGCAAAAAGCGCTTCTGGTTTTTCAATATTTTGAGCGTTTTCATTAATTCTTTTCAATAAATGATTCCCAATTTGCCAATGAATCTGACGACGCCTGTCCGCCGATATATGAGACAAGGTTGCTTCTTGGACTTTATCATGGATAAACCGCAATTGACTCTTATTCTCCATCAGCAGTCCTTGCCCCAGGGCTGGTTTCAGGATTTCAAACGTTTCTACCAAGGTTATTTCCTGAATTAAGGCTATATCAGCAGGCGAAAAAGTATTGCCCATGCAAGCGCAGAGCTCCAACAAAGCTACTAACTCAGGCGGGAATTTGCGAATCTTTGTATCGAAAAGCGCAACCACCGTATTGGGCATGTTAGACTGACGGATTTTGTTAATATCCCAACGGCATTGCCTTTCCCTATCAAACATCAAGAGATCTTCATTGTACAGATATGATAGACTTTCGCTTACGTATAACGGATTGCCTTCGCTCAATATGCTTATGATATCGGATAACGCCTCAGTTTGCGCCATCGGAGCGTCAAGAATGTATGAGACCATCTCGTGGCAGTAGCTGGAGTTCAACGGCCCCAGCCGGATTTCTTCCAATGGTTGGCGACCTTCTTTAGCACTGCGAATAAGCTTTGTCAGAGGATGACTTAAGTCGACTTCGTTATGGCGGTACGAACCTATGAAGAAAAGGTACGGGTGCTCCTCATGGTTCGCAAAGATGTTTGCCAGAAAGTCAAAGGAGGCGGCATCACACCACTGCAGGTCATCGATGAATAAAGTCAGCGGATGCTCATTGCTTGCCAGGCAGGTTAAAAACCGGCCAAAGACATTGTTGAATCTGTTCATTGATTCAACCGGTGGTAGTGGTTTAACCTCGGGCTGTGTGCCTATCAGATTCTCCAGTTCAGGAATAACATCGGTCAGGACCCGGCCATTGCTACCTACGGCCTTCAAAATCCTGCTTTGCCAGGCCGCTACATTCTCGTCGCTTTCGGTCAGAAATGTTCTGACCAGATTCCTAAAAGCTTGTATCAGCGAGCTGTAGGGAATGTTCTTCTGGTATACATCGAACTTTCCTGATGTGAAATATCCTCGATGCTTTACAATTGGCGCCTGCAGTTCTTGGATAAGGCGGGTTTTGCCTATGCCTGACAACCCGGACACAAAAAGCGAGCGAAAGGACCCTTGAGCTGCCTGCTCGTATTCTCGCAGGATTAGATCAGCTTCTGCATCGCGCCCAACCATCTTGGAAATGAAAGTGACCCTGTTTGTGTAAATATATCTATCCAGCACAAATTCACGAATTGAGCCCTGGGCTCCATATTCATCGCGGCACCTTACCAAGTCATTAAATAGCCCCTTTGCACTTTGGTAGCGCTTTTCAGGAGCTTTATACATCAGTTTGGTTATAACTCCACTTAAAATAGGGGGAACCTCAGGATTTAATCTGTATACACAAGGCGCCTCTTCAGCAAGATGCGCGTGGATTAGCTCAAGCGGGTCATCCGAAGAGTATGGCAACCGGCCGGTTAGCATTTCATAGAATACTATCCCAAGCGAATACAGATCAGATGAAAAATTCACCCTGTGATTGATTCGTCCGGTTTGTTCCGGAGAGGTATAAGCTAAGGTATCCTTTACAAAAGAGCGGTCGTAAATAAAGTGACTGACGTCCCTAACATCGAATGAGCTTATGAAATCGATTAGCCTGATTGCTAAGGTATTAGGGTCTACCAATATATTGTGCGGTTTAATTCCGCCATGAATGATTCCTGCCTCATGAATGGCCTCAAGCGCCAAAGCCAGTTGACAGGCAATGGCGAAAAAATCATTTAAAGAATTTTTATTCCGCACATTACATAGCTTGTCAAGCGGTATCCCGTCAAAATACTCTTGGCTGACAAAACAATACTCTTCATTTACGGTAAATGCACTGGGCGTAATAACAAGACTGCTGTTTACTACTCTGAGATGCTCTATTATCTGGTTGAATTGGGCAACAGCAGCATTTGACGGAGAAACCGTCTTTAAGACCTTTAACGTAAGCGGGCGGTTTGGATTTCTCTTATGGTAAGCCTTAAAAATTGAAGAGGTCTTGCTTTCAAAAATTCTTTCTTTAATTTCATAGTTAGGAATAATCATATTGGAATCACACCAGCCTGTCTTCAAGATGCAATTTTAGGATCGTAATCCTCACCTCAGTTCATTATATCTAACGTTAGTAAATTCTGTTTTGTTTTCCATAATACTGCTTATTTGTAACTAATTGTCAATGTTTAAGGTGGGTACCGCAATTTTCTTATGTTAATGGCCGGACAAAACAACTATAATGTATAATGTAATAAGCTTAAGTAGGTTAGCTGTCACTTAAAAGGGGGGACGAAATGGCGCAGAAATCAGCATTATTGCTGGGAGCAAGTGGATTAGTGGGCGGAGAATTGCTTAAACTTTTATTAGACGGCGATGAATACCAGCGCGTTACAATCCTGGTACGCAGACCGCTCGCCATTCAACATCCGAAATTAACTGAAGTGGTTATAGATTTCAATTCCCTCGAACAAGCCAAAGACAAGTTTAGCGCGGATGACATTTTTAGCTGCCTTGGAACAACAATTAAAAAAGCTAAAACCCGCGAGGCCATGAATAAAGTAGATTACGAGTATACGATGTCAGCAGCCAAGCTCGCAAAGGCCATGGACGCTGATAAATTTCTTGTTATTAGCTCAATAGGTGCTAATCCTAACTCCCCAGTCTGGTATTCGCGTCTGAAAGGCAGGTTGGAAGCAGATTTAAAACAGCTAGGGCTGCCAGCTTTATATGTTTTTCAGCCATCCCTGTTGGTTGGCAAACGTAAAGAATTCCGGTTTGGCGAGTACACAGCCGCATTTCTGTCCAAATTTATACCCTTTATGTTTAACGGTCCTTTAAAAAAGTATAAACCTATTAAGGCTAGTACGGTGGCCGCCGGGATGTACAGAGCCGCCCAGCTTCCAAACTCAGGTATTATCACCTTTCAATCGGATAAAATTAACCAGCTTGCTTATTCCTTAGTCGAATCGTAAGCACCAGATCATTTAAACCTTAAAACATATTATTAGGCAGGACAATTTATGAAACATTTATTCAAATTACTACTGCTCAGCATTTTGATACTAGCCTCCGCGCCTGCGACTGGATATGCGGGGCCACTTGAAGCATATGACGAGGCCTATGAACTATCTATAACAAGCGGAGCCAGCATGGCATCCTATCACGATAGAGCCGGAGAATTAGCGACCCGTTATTTAGAGCAAGACGGTTGGCAAATTGCGCATTATGTTCAGCCACATAATAAGGCCGGAGCACGCTTCCTTGTAGCTAAAAAAGATGGCCTTCTGGGAAAGACTGTCTACATCGTCGCCATTGTGGGAACCGAGAATCTTAACGATATGAAATTTAACCTTAAGGCTGACAAGGTTTATTTTGGCGGCAGCACCTTTGAAGAATTTGCCGCAAATGCGGCTTTAAAGAATATATCAACCGACCAACCGCAAGTTCATAAGGGCTTTAATGAATTTACCCAAAGCGGGTTGACGGCAAAGCTGAGTGATTCTTCCGGCCCTTCCCTTCGGTTCACTGACCTGCTCAACTCTGACAACGACTATATTCTCTATCTCACCGGCCATAGTCTGGGCGGGGCAGCGGCCACCATCGCCGGGGCAAGACTTATTGATATAGGTATACCGCCAGACAAGCTTAAAGTTATTACCTTTGGCGCTCCCGCGGTAGGTAATCCCGCTTTTGCCGCAAAATACCAGCCAATCCTTGACCTAACGCGCGTTGTAATCTCAGGCGACCCCGTAACCGGTGTTTTGCAAACCTTAGCCGGCGGCTATAAGCAGTTTGGCCGGGAAATAAAATGGGAACTGCCAGCCACTACTCACGACGATCCGCATAAACTAACCAGCTACGTAGATTTAGCGCTAAAAAACTATTACGACGAGCGAAAAAAGGCCCTGCTTGCCGGCGCAGAGTTAGCCAAACCACGTATTTCGAAGGAGGCAATAACTGAACCGGTCTACATCGCCCCCCTCAAAAACAATCTCCCGCCCGCTTTGAAAAACGAATACCGGTACATGAGTGAGGCATTAAGAGATGAAACCCGCCGCATAATACCCAATTTCGTTACAGCCGATAAGAATTCAGACGATTGGCGGGAAAACGCGCTTGCCGCCGGTTGCCGCTGGGCAATCGTCCCTGAGGTTAGCGCCTTGCAAGTCAAACAAGAGCGCCACACCTACTATATCACCTTAACCCAAACCATCTATGACGTAAGCACTGGGACAGCAACTGATCTAACAATATATTCGACAGGGACTTACAACTTAACACCGTTAGAAGCATTTATCCATGCTTTCAAAGGCAGCAGCTCAGCTTTAGTTGACGCCCTCCGACGAACTTCTACTAATCCTGATATATAGAAAATAAACATAACGGCGTTACCGAGCCTAGCGTTTCGGTAACGCCGTTTCTATCTGTCTCAATCTATCAGATTTAACATGTACCGTAAAAACTACAGCCAACCTTGAAAAACCAGTTAGTAATTGCAGACATTAGCGGATATACTAAATTCAACCTAGATGGCAAAAGAAATATCAACCTGAGGCCAGCTATATAATTAAGCAAAGAGGTGAAAACATGCTGGAAGAATTAATGACATCAATGGCTACTGACAAATTGGCGGAACTAAAAAAAGATCCGACAAAACATGAGGAATTTGTCCGCATGGTCGTCTCGGCCTTGGATATGTCGACCGAACTACTAAAAGAAAGTCCCGAATTCCGCCAAGCCTTCGCCCGCGTCCATACCGAATTCTTCAAATACCCAGAATGCCAAGAAACCATCGCCGCAATAAAAAAAGCCGCGCACGGCTGAAAATCATTAACAAAAGTAAGCAAGCAGACCGGCATCGCTCTTAAGCGCGTCGGTCTGCTTCTTTTTTGTCTCTAACTTCAAATACCGCTAAGCGGTCATCACGTTATGCAACCCCCGAGCATACCAACGGAACATACCCTTGAGTCTACTCTGGAAAATGATAGAATAGTATTGAAAAATATTAAGGGAGTATACGTAATGGATAATGTACTTTTTGCCTTTATTCTAACCTTATTTGCAGGATTGAGTACGGGTATAGGCAGCTTGATAGCTTTTTTTTCTAAGAAAAGCAGTCCGAAATTTTTGTCAATAATGCTTGGGTTTTCAGCAGGAGTTATGATCTATGTGTCTATGATAGAAATTTTTGCTAATGCCCAGACGGCTTTGATTGCTGAAATGGGCTCGAAGACGGGGGCATTAATCACCGTAATTTCATTTTTTAGCGGTATGCTATTAATAGGTATAATTGATAAATTAATACCTAAATCGGAGAATCCGCATGAACTTCATTCAGTTGAAGAAATGCACGAAGACAATCCGGAGAAAGGACATCATGCAGAGCAAATAAGGCAAAGGGAAGAAGCCAAAAAAAATCATAAGCTTCTTAGAATGGGTCTGTTCACGGCGTTAGCTATAACGATTCATAATTTTCCTGAAGGCATTGCAACTTTTATTGCAACACTAAAAGAACCGGAGATTGGTGTCCCCATTGCAATTGCTATAGCTATTCACAATATACCGGAAGGGATTGCAGTGTCTGTGCCGATATATTATGCAACAGGCAGTCGGAAAAAAGCATTACTGTATTCTTTTTTATCTGGGATTTCTGAGCCTGTCGGAGCTTTAATAGGTTATCTTATCCTTATGCCATTTCTGAATGATATTCTTTTAGGTATCATTTTTGCTCTTGTTGCAGGTGTAATGGTGTTTATATCTTTAGATGAATTGCTGCCAGCTTCTAGAGAGTACGGTGAGCATCATCTTTCAATTTATGGTTTGGTTTCAGGTATGATGGTAATGGCTGTAAGCCTTTTATTGTTCGTATAGTTTAGTTTTTAATGATTTTCTAGTCTGAAGACTGTTGTTGGTGTAAATGCTAATATCAAATACACAATTATTGCAAAGTAAAAAACTGCACAAAATTGTGTACTTTTTCTTACTCACGGTAAATATTTAGCGTGCTCAAATCAGAAAACTGGTACTGCTTCTGC
>JAAYSF010000055.1 GCA_012523975.1 Veillonellaceae bacterium | reverse complement strand
GTTTTTAATTCATTTTTCACGATTTATCTCTCCAGCCTGTTTGGCAGTTATAAAGTCAGAACACACCCAACAATTTTTACCATAATTATTATGCATCTTTCCGCTAAAAGCAATAGCCATCCTTATTTTAATAATACTAACCTTTAACGATTAGCTTATCCCGGCTATATAATATACTAACACTTAAATTATAAGGGTGAGCTTATGAGAGAAGATAGATTGTCATCCTATCTGCGCAGTTTGATAGTTGGAGCTGAAACGCCGGTTCCGCTGGCTGGCGGCGGGTGCCGTACGGCTATCAATTTTGATAATGCAGCCACTACGCCGCCGCTTAAGCCTGTAATGAAAGAGATTATGGATTTTGCGCCTTGGTATGCCTCTATTCATCGTGGTGCCGGGTATAAGTCGATATTATCCTCGGATATGTTTGACAAGAGCCGTGAAATTATAAAAAAATTTGTTAAGGCCGATCGTGATAAGGATATTGTTATTCATACCAAAAACACTACAGAAGCAGTTAACCTGTTGGCCTATAGTCTGGCTAAACCGGGAGCCGACGATGTTGTTATTTCGACAGATATGGAGCATCTGGCCAACGATTTGCCATGGCAGGGGAAGTTCAAAGTCGACTATGTGGCTATCGATCAGTACGGCCGGTTGTCGCTGGCCAGTCTGCAGGAAAAGCTGACTAAATACCGGGGGCGGGTAAAGCTGGTTGCTGTCTCAGGTGCATCTAATGTTACAGGGTATATCAATCCTGTGCATACTATTGCCCGAATGGCTCATGAACAAGGTGCTAAGATATTTGTTGACGGCGCCCAATTGATACCGCATTGCTCCTTTGATATGAAGAATCATGGTTCCGCCGAGCATATCGATTATTTAGCCTTTTCGGGCCATAAAATGTACGCGCCGTTTGGTGGGGGAGTACTAATTGGACCAAAGGCGGCATTTGTGGATTGTGAGCCGGTCTATAAAGGCGGGGGAATTGCTAAGTTGGTGACCCGCAATTTCATTGACTGGGATAGTCCGCCCTTTAAAGAAGAGGCCGGCACGCCTAACGCCATGGCAGCCGCAGCTATGGTGGCCGCTATTAAGACACTGGACGAAATTGGCCTTGATTTGATTCATTGTTATGAACAGAACTTAATAAACTATGCTATCGATCGTTTGCGCTCGATACCAGGTATTGAGCTGTACAGCTGCTGCGAGCAGAATGAGAATCGTGTAAGTCTGATTTCGTTTGTTATGCATGGTATGCACCACAAGCAACTGGCCGACATACTTTCAGCTGAGGCCGCGATATCAGTCCGCAACGGGCTTTTCTGTGCTCACCCTTATGTTGTGAAGTTATTAAAGTTAAGTGATGATGATATTAATTACTACTATAATAATCCGAATGCCAGATTTCCGGGGCTTGTCAGAATTAGCCTGGGTATATATAACAATTACCATGAAATCGATGTTTTGATAGCCTTATTAAATGATATTGCCCGCAATAAAAATTATTATAAACAAAAGTACAGTCGAAACCGACAAGGCAAGGAAAATTCGTTATACCAAGAATGGCTAGCGGCTTCGCGGCGCAGACTACCTTAGGCCATATCGAGGTCGAGACCATCTGTGACGCAAAGAAACCTAAGGGAACATTAACTGTTTCCTTGGGCTTTTTGCGCGCTTTTAGGGCTATGTCATTTAGCTGCCAGTTTAATCAAGTGGCTTTTGGGAACTTTACAAATAAATTTGTCCGCAAGCGCTAAGATGTTTCATTATTCGAAAATTGGATTATGTATACTTGATTGCTAACCTATGGTATAATATCGGCTATCGCGCTAAACCATTTAATCAATAGAGGTGTTGTAATGGATAGTTTTTTCAAGCTGCGAGAACGGGGGACAAGCGTTAGCAATGAGTTTTTAGCAGGTGTGACTACCTTTTTGACAATGGCTTATACCGTGGTAGTTATCCCAACCGTTCTAAGCACTACCGGAATGGATTTTAATGGAGTATTCTTAGGTACCTGCCTAGCCTGTATTATTGGTACCTTAATCATGGCGATTTTTGCTAATTATCCTATTGTAATTGGGCCTGGTCTTGGACTTAATGCGTACTTTGCCTATAGCGTAGTTAAAGGATCGGGCTATGAGTGGCAGGTGGCGCTGGGAGCTGTTTTTTTAGCCGGTATCGTTTTTATGCTGATCTCACTTACCCGGTTTCGATCAATATTACTTGACGCTATTCCTGAAAGTCTAAAACATGCTATTACAGCCGGCATTGGTTTGTTTGTTTCGTTCATCGGCCTGCAAAATGCTAAAATTGTTGTAGCTTCGCCGGCGACACTGGTGACACTGGGAAAACTGACCGAACCAATGGCCTTTCTCACAGTGATCGGTCTGATAATATCGTTAGTGCTAATGGCTTATCGTGTTAAGGCGGCACTGGTTGTCGGTATGGCGACAACCTCACTGTTTGCTTATTATAAGGGTTTACTTGTTCTACCGGACCAGTGGCTGATAATGCCGGGCGGCCTTGCGACAACCGCATTGCAGTTAAATATTGCCGGTGTTTGGCAGCAGGGCCTATGGTCAGTCTTCTTCACATTTTTGTTAATAACCTTATTTGATACAACCGGCACTTTACTGGGGATTGCCGAACAGGCTGGCTTGATGAAAGATGGCAAGCTTCAGCGGGCGCAGGGGGCCTTTATGGCTGACGCTACCGGCACCGTTGTCGGTTCGCTGTTGGGTACAAGCCCGACGACAGCCTACATAGAATCAAGCTCAGGCGTAGCCTCGGGCGGACGTACCGGCATTACAGCTATAGCGGTTGCTGTCCTGATCGGTATCACAATGTTCTTTTCGCCGGTAGCAAAGATGCTTTCGACAGTTCCGGCGGTAACGGCTCCGGCGTTGATTATAGTCGGCTTTTTCATGATGGCCGGTCTAAGGGATATTGACTGGCAAGACCTTGAAGAAGCCTTCCCGGCTTTCCTGGTGGTAATCTCTATGCCGCTTACTTATAGTATCGCCACCGGTATTGGCATCGGCTTTATCGTTTATCCACTCCTTAAAATCGTGCGGGGTAAGGCCAAAGCTGTTCACCCCATCTTGTATCTATTTATGGTCTTGTTCCTGATTCAAATTGTATATGTAGGTTAGCAGTAGAAAAAGACAAGGACGCAAGGGCGGTTAATAACCAATCCCTTGCGTCCTTTACTATTACTTGCCGAAGTATCTGTCGAGCAGACCTTTGAAAGCGGCGCCATGGCGGGCTTCATCTTTACACATCTCATGGACGGTATCATGAACAGCGTCAAGATTAAGTAATTTAGCTTTCTTAGCAAGATCAAGTTTACCTTCACATGCGCCGTATTCAGCTTGAACTCTAAGCTCAAGGTTTTTCTTGGTAGAAGGAGTTACCACTTCGCCCAGCAGCTCAGCAAATTTAGCCGCATGCTCAGCTTCTTCCCAAGCAATACGCTTGTAAGCTTCGGCAACTTCCGGGAAACCTTCGCGGTCAGCTTGACGGCTCATAGCCAGGTACATGCCAACTTCGGTACATTCGCCGAGGTAATTCATTTTGAGACCTTCAACGATTTCTTTATCAACATCAGCAGCTACGCCTACTCTGTGTTCGTCGGCCCAATTCATAGCGCCTTCAGTGTGCTCTTTGAATTTGGAACCGGGCGCTTTACATTGCGGACAGGCCAGCGGAGCGGCGTCTCCCTCATGAGTATAACCACAGATTGTACAAACGAATTTTTTCATTATGTATCTCCCCCTAATAATTATTATTAATTAATAGTGTTTACAACATTATAATATCATGTTATAAGAATTTGTCAATAGAGGATAATTAATCTTTTCTAAAAGAGTTAAAATCTTCAAGCACAAAAATATAGCTTTAAGCCCAAGAGGGTTATGGAGAAGAATAAAATGAGCTGAACGTTGTTGTTCAGCTCATTTTATTTTATTAAGTTGCATAATATTACCCGGCTGCAAAGGCAATGTTTCTAATTTCGAAAGGGGCAATTTCGCAGGCGCAATAAGGGCAAAGCGTCAAGTCGTCTGTGTCGTCTAGGTAGAAAAAGTAATGGCAATTATCACAAGTGTATTTTTTCACATTGACAATATTTTGAGCCATACTAATACCTCCCTATGATTATATTTGTTATTTTATTCACTTGCTTCCTTGTTCAAATCATAACATACTTTCAAGGGGGTTGTAAATACTTTCTTAATATTCTGATAATAATATACAGCATACTTGAATTCAGGTATACAAAATTAAACGTGCCTGACATCTTACAAGCAGTTTAATTTATCAGTTAACTGTTCATAATGTTAACATGAGCTAATTACTAAAGGAGGTGGGCCTGTTTCTCGCCAGAGTAACAGGACATAGTGGAGTTAGCAGCAATAGTATTTAATATAGTTCTGGTTTTTTTTCTAGTGGCCCTAAATGGTTTTTTTGTAGCCGCTGAGTTTGCTATGGTTAAGGTTAGAAGTACACGGTTAGATACCTTAATTATGGAAGGCAATGCGCGAGCTAAATATGCCAAGAATATTACCGATCACTTGGATTCATATTTATCGGCATGTCAGCTAGGGATAACGCTGGCTTCATTGGGATTAGGTTGGGTCGGTGAGCCGGCTGTCGGCGCTATGATTGAACCGGCATTAACGTCGCTAGGTCTGCCAAGCGATGTTATTCATACCATTTCATTTGCAATAGCTTTTTCAATCATAACAGCCCTTCACATAATTATTGGCGAACTGGCGCCGAAATCATTGGCAATTCAAAAATCGGAAGGCGTAACGCTATGGACAGCTATGCCTCTCATAGGTTTTTATAAGCTAATGTATCCGTTTATCTGGGTATTAAATGCAATATCCAATAAACTGCTAGGGGTATTTGGCGTCGAAGTCGTCGGCGAGCATCAGGCGGCTCACACCGAAGAAGAAATCCGCATACTCATGGAGGAAAGCCATAAGCAGGGGTATATTGACCAAACTGAATTGACTTTCGTAGATAACATTTTCAACTTTGCTGAACGTCACGCCCGGGAAGTTATGATTCCTAGGACTGATATGGTTTGTTTATATGTGCAAAATTCTTTTGAAGAAAACTTGGAGATTGCGCTGACCGAAGAATTGACAAGGTATCCGTTGTGTAACGAAGATAAGGACAATATAATTGGCTTTATTCATATTAAGGATTTATTAAGCGCCGCCGCCCGCGGACAGCATCCAAATATTCGTGATCTGGTGCGCAGTGTTGTCGCTGTACCTGAATCAATGGCTATCAGTGATTTGCTCAAGCTGCTCCAAAAGGATCGTGCTCAATTGGCTATCGTGGTTGACGAGTTTGGCGGCACAGCAGGGTTGGTGACTGTTGAAGATATTCTTGAAGAAATCGTCGGCGAAATACAGGATGAGTTTGATGAAGAACGCCCCCTGATTGAGAACAGGGGGCCGGATGAGCATTCAGTCGACGGAAAGTTGCTAATTGAGGAGGTTAATAATGCACTAGGGCTCAAACTAGATTCTGAAACCTTCGATACGATGGGGGGGTGGATTTACTCCCGCATTGAGATGCCGCCCCAAGTTAATCAGAAAATAGTCCATGAAGGACATGAATTTATTATTGAAGAAGTCGACAATCGCCGGGTTAATCGAGTACTAATCAGGAAATTAGCCGAAGAGCCGACAATTATTGAAATAGATTAATTATCTCACTTTGTACGCAGAGCGTTATAGGCCGTGGCTGACAGATTAGCAATAAAGTTGCTGGCATACTTCTCGGTATTTTTCGAGGTTGTATAAATACTAATGAGAATACGATTTTTGCCATCGTCAACAATGCCGACATCGCACATCATTCCCGGGAGTTGGCCGGTTTTGTTCATAACCTTGCTTTTTTGCATGAAACGGGGAATTTCGTCGCGCCAGATTGTATGAGCCAGCTCTTCTTTTAAAATTACCGACAGCTCTTTGCCAAGGTAGTTTTCGTTATAGATGGCTTTAAAAACAACACTCATTTCATAGGGGGTCGTTACACTATGATAGCCGTATCGGGAAAACGCCTCGCGACTATGGATCCGGGTTTGTTTTAACTGCAGATCGTTGAGTACTTGTGTCAAGGCTGCTGGTTTTTTGGCTTCTATTTCATCCAACAATGCATAAAATGCCGGGTTATCGCTTATGACCATCATGTCTTTGATATGCTGGTCATATTGTTTTTTCTTGGTCGCTGAGGCTTCGGGGTAAAGATATTTATAAACAGCTAAGGCCACAACTAACTTGTGAGTAGAAGCGGTAGGGAAAACGGTATCAGCATTTATCCTAATGGATTTTCCGGTGTCGAGGTTTTCGGCATAAATGCCGGCTTTACCGTCAAAGCGGTCGATTGCGGTGCTAATTTTATTTGTCATCCGGGCTGTATCATCTGCGGGCTGGGTCGGCGCCGCTTCAGTGTTTTGCGGCGGTGCCGGCTCGGGAGTATATTTCTTTTGCGGCGTCATATTACAGCCGGTAAATATAAAGATGGCAAGCAGCAAAAATAGCAGGTGTCTGGTCAAGTATATCCCTCGCTTTAGTTAAAGTTGTTAGGACTATTTTGACCGAATAACGGGACAATTATTTTGACAGGCAGAAATGGGCAATTAATGGCAGCGTCATATCCAGAGGTATTGATCGCTGCTAGTTTAATATTGGGGGCTGAAATTACACAGGATTCCAAGTGGCGACATCGAATATTAACAATGTTATTAATAATATGCTGTAATAGAGATGAGGACTTATGAATTTTGTAGCAATTGATTTTGAAACAGCTAACCGTTATCGGTCAAGCGCTTGCAGTATGGCTGTAGTAACTGTGGAAGACGGTGCGGTTGTTGATACCGCCTATCATTTAATTCGGCCGCCTGTACTGAAGTTTGATTACTGGAATACCAGAATTCACGGCATCAGCGTCCAAGATGTTGCCGACAAGCCGACTTTTGCCGAACTGTGGGAGGAACTTAGACCGCTTTTAGAAGGAAAAATTATCGTCGCCCATAATGCTACTTTTGATATCAGTGTTTTACGGAGCTTGGTGATGGAATATGAGTTGCCGCGTCCCAACTTCAAGCATGCATGTACAGTCAGCCTTGCCAGAAAAGTCTGGCCGGGCGAAACAAGTTATAAATTATCGGCCTTAGCCGAACGATTCAAATTATCTTTCCGGCATCATCACGCACTTGACGATGCGTATATATGCGCCAAAGTAGCCATGCTAGCCGGAGAATCAGTTAAAGCCGAAAGTTTTCTGAGCCTGCTGAATCAAACAGGGTTGACCCTAAAAAGCTTTACGGCTTAAACGGCTTAAATAGAAAATAGTTGAACAATCAGATGATGGTTCTTGTTATAAGCAGACGCAGCCTGCAGGTCGGTTTTAATCTAGGAGGGATCAAGTGACTAAGAAAGTTCGCGGGCGATTTGCACCAAGTCCTACCGGAGAAATGCACCTGGGCAACGCCTGGACAGCCCTGTTGGCTTGGCTTTACGTGCGGTCGAACGGAGGTACTATGGTGCTTAGGATCGAAGATCTTGATCCAGACAGGTCTCGGCCTGAATATATAACGGGCCTAATGGCTGATATGAGGTGGCTGGGGCTTGACTGGGACGAGGGCCCTGATGTCGGTGGAGCGTATACACCTTATTGTCAGGATAGACGGCGGGACTTGTACCAAGCAGCGCTCGAACGTCTGGCTGCAGAAAGGCTTGTCTATCCGTGCTACTGTACTAGGGCTGAGCTCGCGGCATCTGCGCCTCATATCGGTGATAATATTTATCGCTATGCCGGTACCTGTCGAAATCGGACTGATGCTCCGGCTGACCGGCGGCCGGCTTTGCGCTTGGCAGTTCCTGAGGGAACAATTCATTATGAGGACCTGATATACGGGCATTATGCTCAGGAGGTAAGCCGGGCGGTCGGCGATTTTGTTGTCAGACGGTCAGACGGAGTCCATGCCTATCAGCTAGCAGTTGTAGTCGATGATGGGCTAATGAACATTAATAATGTTGTGCGAGGTGCTGACCTGCTTGATTCGACGCCGCGGCAGCTCTTGCTTTATCGGTTACTTGGTCTCACACCGCCAACTTTTGCGCATGTGCCGCTGCTATGCGGTCAAGACGGACACCGCCTATCGAAACGGCAGCGTGATTTATCGCTTGCAGCGCTTAGGCGAAATGGCGTGAAGGCGGAGGATATCACCGGCCTTCTGGCCTGGAAAGCCGGGCTTATTGATCGACGCTGCCCGGTTGCCGCAGCAGATTTAATCAATATATTTGCACTTGAAAAACTGCCAATAACGCCTATAATTGTCGAGAATAATTGTTTCCTAGCAGAGTAATGCAGGAATTTTTTTGACAAAGTTACTGGCTATATAGATGATTGCTGACGGAATTGATTTCAGCGTTGAATTTACTGTAGAGTAATTGTACGTGTTACGCAAAATGCAGGAGTTACTTGAAGAAATGTAGAAATTGAACATAGGTAAATATTGGAATTCGACAAAGGGGAGATTTGTTTATGGTTCGTCAAGCAGAACGTATGCATGGGCTGACATCAGCCATTTTTTCACAAATCGCAGATTTGCAGAAAAAGGCAATAGACTCAGGAAAAGATGTCATTCAGTTGTCGATAGGCAGTCCTGATTTAGCGCCGGCCCGACATATCATTGATGCCTTGCAAAAAGGTGCCGAGGGTCTCAATAGCTACGGCTATACGCTGACCAAAGGCCGCCCTGAACTGTTAGCGGCCATTGCGGACTGGTATGAAACAAAGTTTGGGGTAGAACTGGACGCAAATAGTGAAGTTCATTCCCTCGTTGGTTCGCAGGAGGGGCTGGCTCATATCGCGCTATGTCTGGTAAATCCCGGTGATTATGTGCTGATTCCTGATCCCGGTTACCCGATATATAGTGCCGGACCGCTTGTTGCAGGCGCTAATCTGTATCGAATGAAGCTTACACCGGAGAATAATTATCTCCCTGATTTGAATGCTATTGATGAGAGTATTCTTAAACGCGCTAAATTAATGATTCTAAACTATCCTAATAA
Organism: Veillonellaceae bacterium; assembly: GCA_012523975.1. Lineage (NCBI taxonomy): Bacteria > Bacillati > Bacillota > Negativicutes > Veillonellales > Veillonellaceae > Veillonellaceae bacterium. Next base: position 21,354 of record JAAYSF010000055.1, on the reverse strand, counting down.
TCCCTTGGCAGCTACGGCAACCCCGGAATTTTTCGCTAAGGTAGTCGATTTGGCTCGCAAGTATGACTTTATTGTCTGCCATGATTTCGCTTATAGCGAGTTGGTGTTTGACGGTTATCGGCAGGCCAGCTTTTTAAGTATCCCGGGTGCAAAAGAGGTCGGTGTTGAGTTTAATTCCTTATCGAAAACTTACAACATGTGCGGCTGCCGCGTTGGGTATGTTGTTGGTAACGCCGAAGTAATCAGTATTTTAAGCCGTTTGAAATCCAATTTTGATTATGGCGTATTTGCTCCAATCCAACAAGCGGCAGTTGCCGCTCTGACCGGTCCGCAGGACTGCGTCAACAATACCGTTGCAGCCTATCAGCGCCGCCGCGATATTATGGTGGAAGGTCTTAATGACGCCGGCTGGAAAGTCGATAAGCCAATAGCCTCGATGTATATATGGGCTAAAGTGCCGACAAATCAGTCCTCCTTTGATTTTACCGTCGATTTATTAAACAATACCGGTGTTGCGGTAATTCCTGGCGTAGCTTTTGGAGATTGCGGTGAAGGCTATGTTCGGATAGCGCTTGTGCAGCCGGAAGCAAGGATTGCCGAGGCTGTGGCGCGCATCAAAGCGTGGCTGGGAAATGGCGGGGGGACTAAATGATAGCATTTAGTGAGCAGGCTCGTGAATACATATTGCTGCAAGGCGGGGCAGTCCACCTGTTTGAAGCCGGTCGAGCTAGCATGTGCTGAGGGCGCATTAACCTAGGCCCGTCGGTTCGACTGGGCGTACCGCGCAATCTTGAAGACTATAAACTACACGAGATTGATGGGATAAACCTCTATCTGCCGCTTGATTTTTATGCTACCAATGATTTAACGATAAACCTGCGGACAATTTTCTGGGTGAAGTCTTTATATATCGAAGGGTGGAAACTAATATAATGAGGGCGCTGTTCATTTTTGAACAGCCTAAGGATACTGTTGGCGCGTCTTACAATGAGACAGTAAAATATGATTTAGGGAAGATTGGCTCAAGGGATTTTGCCGGCTTGTGGTGAATACTTGAGCCAATTGTATCTGTAGGAGGGTTGCTAATGAGGAGGGCTTTATTGGCCATTAGGGGTATAGTAAGTCTGCTGGTAGTGCTCGTTTTAACAACCGGGCTAGTTCTTGCAGGGCCTGCCAACAAAAATGACCAAGCGCAAATCACTGTTCTGGCAGTAAACGATTTTCATGGTGCGCTGCTGGACGATGGCAAAAATCCTGGAATTATCAAGTTAGGTAAATACTTAAAGAATGAAAAGGCGTTAAATGAAAATGGAACCATAATTCTAAGCGCCGGTGACATGTTTCAGGGCAGCGCCGAGTCAAATCTCCTGTATGGCAAACCGGTGGTACAGGCTATGAACAATATTGGGTTTGATGGTATGACGCTCGGTAATCATGAATTTGATTGGGGCCTGGCGACGCTTGAACAGCAAGCTAAAAGCTCACGCTTTCCTTACCTGGCTGCCAATATAAATGAAAAAAAAACCGGTAAACAATTGCCCTTTGTCAAGCCATATACCATTGTTAAAAGAAATGGGATAAAAGTTGCCATAATTGGTCTAACAACGCCGGAAACAGCTTATAAATCTAATCCGCAAATAGTTAATAGCCTGGAATTCAGTAAACCGGCAGCGATTGTTAACAGCCTTGTTCCCAAACTTAGAGCCGAGGGAGCACAGATCGTAATTGTCTTAGCCCATCTTGGCTGTGAATTTGACAGTAAAGGGAGAATAATCGGTGAGGCCGCTGACTTAGCCAATAAGATTAGCGGGGTCGACTTAATTATTACCGGGCACAGTCATAAAAATATTGTCGGTCGAGTTAACGGAATACCGGTACTGCAAGCCTACTACAACGGCCGGGCGGTAGCAAAGGCTACCTTCATGTACTCGCTGAGTGAGAATAAAATAATCAGCTCAATTATAACCAGTGACACTAATATTCAATCCACGCAACCTAATGATAAGGGACTTGCCCGAATTGTGGTGAGAACAAACGCCGAGCTGGGCAACGCAATGAAGACAACGCTTGGCATAACTCATACAGCGCTTACGCATGACCGCCATGAACTTTCCTTATTTGGGCAATGGTTAACCGATAAGATGAGAGAAAAGACAGACGCCGATATAGCTTTTCTTAACGGCGGCGGAATCAGGGCGCCGATTCCGGCCGGTAAAATTACATTGGGGCAAATTTATCAGTCTTTGCCGTTTGATAATACGCTCTATCTAACAAAGTTAACCGGCCGGCAAATTATCGAAGCCCTAGAGTATAGCTTTGCTAATCGATCGGTGGGTATGCTGCAATACAGTGGCTTAAAAGTTCGCTACAACAATTTAAACCCGCCCGGTCACAAGTTGGTATCAGTAACGACCTTAAACGGAGTGCCGATTCAGCCGGATAAATACTATCAAGTGGTGCTGAATGATTTTCTTGTGGCGGGCGGCGATGGCTTTACAATGCTTTCGCACGGCCAAAATGAGCAAAACACTATGCGTCTGCTGCGTGATATCATTGTAAGCAATATCAGATCGGAAAAGCTTATAAATATCACGGGCGATAATCGTCTGACCTACGAGACGGTGCTGGTTATAAAACAAGCCTCATAAAAATATAATCCTGAATTTTCTAAAGATAATCTAAAAAATGTAAGTCATAATTAGACCATAGCCCAATAACAAATGATAAGGGGTGTAAATTATGACTAAGAGTAAAAAATGGTTTATCGCAGCTAGTGTAGCAGCAATCTTTGCAGTAAATGGAGCCGTTATGGCGGCAATAAATACACAAAGTCCGCAAGATTCCAAGCGTCCAAGTGTTTCCGATAACCGCAATTTTGTACATAAGGGCGCTATGAAAAAGAACTTCAAAGCAGATCGTCAAGCCCTGTTGGATTTTCTCAAAATTGACGGAGTAACTTTAACGGCTGAGTTGAAAGCCGGAAAAACGATGGCGGCTATCGCTAAAGAGCGCGGCATATCTGAGCAGGAACTTAAAAGCTTTATAATTAACCAGCGCACTAAGCGGATTGATGAAGGGGTTAAAGCCGGGCGCGTTACTTCAGAACAGGCTGATAAAATGAAAGGCATGTTTGAACAGCGGGTCTCGGATATGATTAACGGCAAAGTCCCGATGCATAGAGGACATCATGGTATGTTTGCTAATAAAGAAATGCTGACGCTGCTGAAAATTGATGCTGAAACCATGAAAAACGAACTGAAAGCCGGAAAAACATTAGCGGCAATTGCCAATGAGCGTGGTGTTTCCGAGCAGGAACTTAAAGACTTTATGGTCAGCAGTATAGCGCAAAGAATCGATAAAGGTGTTGAATCCGGTCGGATCAGCACTGAAAAAGCTGACCAAATGAAGGCTAATCTGGAACAGCGTGTATCGGATATGATAAACGGTAAAGGCCCGAAGTTAGGCTACAAACATGGTCCAAGACATCAACAACAGCTAAGGGCTAACTAAGCTAAACAGGTACTTGCAACTGCAAGTGCCTGTTTTAGGTTGGCTACTGTTAAAAGTAGCATTTGACTTCATTATAACGTTGTTGTTAACTATAGGAGAGGCAAATACCAGGTTGAGAGGGGTGTTCACATGAAACTTCTGGTAGTCGAAGACGATAATGCTCTGCGTGAAGCTATTGTTGCGCTGCTAAACGAAGAAAAGTATCTTGTCGACGAAGCCGATGCGGGTGACGTAGGTTTGTATTTGGCTGAGCAGGGAATTCATGATTTGCTGATTTTAGATATTATGCTGCCTGAAATAAGCGGGTTAGAAATAATCAAAAAAGTTAGGGAACAAGGCAATGATGTTCCCATTTTACTCCTAACGGCGCGTGACAGTGTCAGTGACCGGGTAAACGGCCTCGAAACGGGGGCGGATGATTATTTGGTCAAGCCATTTGCAATACCTGAACTCCTGGCAAGGATAAAGGCTTTGCTAAGACGCAGAGCACACTTGGGAAAAGAAGGCGAGCTTAGCTACGGCGGCGTTACTGTAAATAGTAGATTTCGGGATGGTTTTGTGGAAGGTCTTCCGCTTGGGCTGACAACCAAAGAATTTGATTTATTAGAATTTCTTGTTATAAATAAAGAACAAATTTTGACGCGTGAGCAGATTTTTGACAGAGTGTGGGGCTTTGAGTCAGATACTACCATAAGTGTTGTAGATTTATACATTCATTATCTGCGGAAAAAGCTACACCCCTATAACTGTGACAATCTTATTCGCACGGTGCGCGGCGCGGGCTTTATGTTTAAGGAGAAATAAATAATGTTTCAAAGAACACTCCGCCATTTGTCGGCTATCAACTCAATAGTATTCTTGCTTATCTTTATGGTTTTCGGGACAGTATTGTACGGTTACGTTTCGTACCGGCTTTTTGATAAAGTCGATGAGGCAGCCAGACTTAAGGCCAGTAACTTTAAAATTGCCAACGGACGGCCTGCTCCGTTGGGGCGAAGCCGGTTCTTGTTTGACCCGCGGATTATGATTTTGCTGCGAGAACCCAGCGGCCGGGTTGTAAGTGTCTTTTCCCGTGAGGATATTGATGTTGAAGAACTTTCGAAAATGGCATCCAATATTGATATTGGTGAGAAGAAAACGGTAGAGTTTGATAATCATGCTTACCGAATCGTCAGCATTCCTTACAGTTATGAGGACAATGTTATGAATACTAGGCATGGGCCAGTTACCGTAAATGGGGTTATCGCCGTCAGCATTGTTGACTCTGAAATGGCGTTGCTGCGCAATCTGCTTGTAATAATAATCACCGGATTGATATTAGGTGTGATGATTATTGTTTTAGCCGGATATTATTTAGCTAGGCGGGCCATGGTTCCTATTCAGGGTTCATGGGATAAACAACAGGAATTTGTTGCTGATGCCTCGCATGAATTGCGTACGCCGCTTGCTGTAATCAAAAGCAATGCTGAACTTATTCTGCGCCATCCGACCCATACTGTAGAGGATGAGAGCATAAGGGTTACCAATATAATAAGAGAAGTCCGACGTATGACTAAACTGGTTTCAGATTTACTTACCCTAGCCCGCGCCGATACCAACCACTTGGAGCTGCAGATGGGTCAAGTCAACATAAATGAGCTGCTCGATACGGTTGCCCAGCAATTTACGCCGTTGGCTGAGCTAGACGGGCATAGAATGCAGATCGAAGTTGCTGAACAGATGGAAGTGGCGGCTGATCGGGAGAGATTGTATCAATTGCTAGTCATACTAGTTGACAATGCCCTAAAATATAGTTCAGAGCCCGGTACTATCAGGATTGCCGGGGCCAGGCAGGGCGGCAATGTCTTAATTACTGTCGAGGATTCCGGGCAAGGCATACCGGCTGAAGATTTGCCGCGGATTTTTGACCGTTTTTATCGTGGTGATAAAGCTCGATCTCGTGAAAAGGGCGGCACCGGCTTAGGCCTGTCCATTGCCAGGTGGATTGTCGAGAAGCACGGCGGCAAGATAACAGTTGAAAGCCAACGCGGTGTTGGAACCAAATTTAGCATTTTGTTGCCGTCGAAAGGTTTAAAAGGCCGTTGAACTAGTAATGCGTACCAGGAGTTTACTCCCTTTGTCAAATATACGGCAAGGGAGTTTTCCTATTTATATGCTATTGTCTTTAGAGGTTTTATTTTTATCCTCGTAGAAATAATAAGCTTAATGCAATTTTAACTAAAGGAGCTTGGTATGGAATTAATTAATACACCCTATTCATTATACACCCTATTCATTAAATTCTAAAGGTCATTATTCGCCGGCCGTTATCCATGGTGATACAGTCTATATTTCGGGACAATTGCCAATTGACTACTTAAATGGTAAGACTTTGCCGACAGGCGGTATCGAGGAACAAACAAGACAGGCGCTTAAAAATTTGAAATATGTCCTTGAACAAGCTGGAAGTTCAAAGGAAAAGGTACTCAAAACTACCGTTTATATACCAGACATTGAATACTGGCCGACAGTGAATAATATATATAGCGAATTTTTTGGCAGTCATAAACTGGCGCGGACTATTGTACCTACGACTACGCTCCACTTTGGGGCGCTGATAGAAGTCGAGGCTGTTGCAGCAAGGTAGGATTGCTGATTAAAAAAGAACAAGATATAATAAATTATTTATAGCATAATCCTGTACCGAAAACTAATTTTTGGTCAGGTAAATTGAGGAGGAACTTACATGCTTGTTCACCAGTTAATCGAACAAGGGAAAATCGAACAAATTGCTCTATTCGGCAAAAAAACAGTAACCTACGGTGAATTGCAAGCGCAGGTAGGCCGCTACCGGGCGTTTTTTTACCAGCAAGGTGTTCGTCAAGGCGATAATGTTGGTTTATTGGCTAAGAACTCGGTCGAATTTATTTATAGCTATATGGCTATTATCAGTCTGGGGGCCGTTGCAGTTCCAATTAACTTTCAGTTAGTGCCGCGGGAAATCGCCTATATCATAAAGGATGCAAAGATTAAAGTTTTTGTGACGATGACAGAGTTTGATCTGCAAGCTGAACTCGCTAACTATGGCTACCATGAAACAGTTAATCAATTGGTGATACCGAAATTTAGCGTGGATCTTGACACAGCCGATCTAGATGCCGTCGCGGCCGTCACAAATATTTCGGCTGACGATTCCTGTGTAATTATATATACTTCGGGCACAACTGGTAATCCGAAAGGCGCAGTTTTAAGTCATAATAACTTAGTAAGTGATTCCGAGGCATTTACCAAAATATTGTCAGTAAATGCTGAGGATAATGTGCTATGCGTTTTACCGATGTATCACTGCTTTTCCTGGACATGCGCGGTGCTAAGCACGTTGCTGCATGGCGCAGCTATTACAATTTTGGAAACCTTTAATCCCAAAGAAACCGTTTCAGCCATCAGAGATGGTGGAGTAACAATAATATATGCTGTTCCGGCCATGTATCAGCTCATATCGACAGTCGGCCGGCCGGAAGACTTTTCTAAAGTAAGATATTTTATTTCAGGCGGCGCATCGCTCCCGGAAACGATAGCTAGGAATTTCCAAGCGAAATTTGGCATTCCGATTCTCGAAGGATATGGCCTATCAGAAGCCTCCCCGGTAGTTTGTCTTAATCGGCCAGGCCATATTAAATATTGCTCAATCGGCGAGACGCTTCCGGGAATCGATGCTAAAATAGTTAATGAAGATAACCGCGAAGTACCGACCGGAGAAGTTGGCGAACTTATTGTTCGAGGTCCTAATGTAATGAAAGGTTACTACAATTTACCGGAAGATACCGCAAAAGCGCTGCGTAACGGTTGGCTGCACACCGGCGATATGGCATATGGCGATGAGGATGGGTACATTTTTATCGTTGATCGAATTAAAGACATGATCATCACGAGTGGTGAAAATGTTTATCCGCGTGAAATTGAAGAACTCCTCTATGCTCATCCCGCCATCTCTGAAGCTGCTGTTATCGGAATTCCTGATAAACTTCGGGGGCAGGCCGGACGTGCCTATGTAGTCATTGCCGAAGGACATACTTTAGACAAAAAGGCGCTGCGTGAATACTTGAGTAATAGGTTAGCGGCCTATAAAGTGCCGCGTGAATTTGTTCAAGTCGAGGCCTTACCAAAGAACAGTACTGGCAAGATTATGAAAAGGTTGTTGCGTGAGGAGGCTGTCTAATGCTACCAACTCCGGAGATCAATTCTCTGGAGTTTTTGCTGTGTTGAAGCTATTTCCTAACAAACAATCACCTATTCATTACAATTATAAATCGCTAATTTTGCTTATTAACTAGTAATAAAAGCTGACTAATAATTTGATATCAAGAGGTTAAATGATGAGAGTAGATTTACATATCCATACGACGGCATCAGATGGCAATTGGCGACCCGAGGTGTTAGTCAATCAAGTAAAAAGTGCCGGGATAGGTCTGTTTGCAGTAACCGATCATGATACAACAGCCAATATCAATGAGACATCAGCCTTAGCCGCGGCTGCCGGCTTAAATTTTCTGCCGGGAGTAGAAATTTGTACAACCATCAATAATCAATCTTTTCACATTTTAGGTTATGGCATAGATGCAGATAATGCTGCCTTAAACAAGCTGCTGCGTTATAACACCGCGCTAATGGAAGATGTCGATCAGCAAAGTGTCAAGAAATTAATCAAGGACGGCTTGGCAATTGATTACGATGAGTACTGCCAATACCGTCATGACCCTGAGCGAGGCGGCTGGGAGGCGCTGAATTTTCTGATTGATAAAGGTTTTTGCCGGGATATAAACGATTTTTTTGCTAATCTATTTACCAAGGAACGGGGGATAACCTTTCCGGATTTCCCGCCGCCGAGTGTCGCGATTGCAGCAATAAAAGGCGCTGGCGGTGTGCCGGTCCTCGCTCACCCTGGCAGCGGCTTTCATGGCTCAACGCTCGAAGAAACGCTTGACTTTTTCGTCCGTGAAGACATTCAGGGGGTTGAATGCTATCATCCCTGTCATGATGAGAACACGACCAAACGAGCGGTAGAATGGTGTAAGCAGCGGAATTTGATAATCACGGGCGGCTCTGATTGTCATGGCAGTTTTTTTAAAGACCGCTGCCTTGGGCGGCCGGAAATCTATCTTGAACAACTGAATCTGGGAATATTGGAACTAAGACTCCCGCCGATGCCGTAAAAAGGGCCTGTATTGCCGCTGTAGTTTGCAAAAGTTGACAATACTTGCTGTACAGATGTAAAATAGCTATATTATCAGCTTTTAGGAAATGTCCTAAAAGCTTTTTTGGCTACCAAGTTTGATCGCCAGATCTATAAATAAAATCCAAAAACTATGGGAATATCTAGTTGTTGAAAGGGGCATCAGCTATGACAATAAGTCCAAGCCAGCCGGCTAACTTTATCGATGCTATCATTAATGAGGACTTAGAAGCTAATCAAAATATCAGTAAGGTACATACGCGGTTTCCACCAGAGCCTAACGGCTATCTTCATATTGGCCATGCCAAGTCAATCTGCCTGAATTTTGGCACAGCTAAGAAGTACAGCGGGCTGTGCAATCTGCGTTTCGATGATACTAATCCTTCAAAAGAAGAAGTCGAGTATGTTGACTCCATTAAGGCTGATGTTAAATGGCTAGGGTTTAGCTGGGACGACAGAATGTTTTATGCCTCTGACTATTTCGAAACAATTTATGATAGCGCAGTGTTGCTCATTAAAAAAGGCAAAGCTTATGTTGATGATTTAACACCCGAGCAAATCCGCCAGTATCGCGGTACACTTACTGAACCGGGTAAAGAAAGCCCATACCGCGATCGTTCAATCGAAGAGAATCTTGATTTGTTTGCAAGAATGCGCAAAGGGGAATTTGCTGACGGCAGCCGGGTTTTAAGGGCAAAAATCGATATGGCTTCGCCGAATATTAATATGCGCGATCCTGTCATCTATCGTATCTTACATGCTCACCACCATCGTACCGGTGATAAGTGGTGCATTTATCCGATGTATGACTATGCTCATCCCATTTCAGATGCCATTGAAGGCATTACTCATTCGATATGTACACTGGAATTTGAAGATCACCGCCCGCTGTATAACTGGGTGCTCGAAGAGTTGGCCGAAATGAATTTTCCAAGCCGGCCGCGCCAGATAGAATTTGCCAGACTAAACATAACCAAAATGGTTATGAGTAAACGCAAACTGCGGGCGCTAGTTGAACAAGGTTATGTCAGCGGCTGGGATGATCCGCGGATGCCGACCATCTCAGGACTTCGCCGCCGCGGTTATACACCGGAAGCTATCCGCGACTTCTGCGACCGTATCGGAATAGCTAAGAGCAATAGCACAGTCGATGTTGCTTTACTGGAACACTGTATTAGAGAAGACCTTAATGCAAAAGCGCCGCGGGTAATGGCTGTACTGCGGCCTGTAAAATTGATAATTGATAACTATCCGGTTGATCAGGTTGAGCAGCTTGAAGCTGAGAATAATCCTGAAAACCCTGAAATGGGGTCACGGACCATTCCCTTTTCACGGGAGCTATATATTGAGCAGGATGACTTTATGGAAGACCCGCCCAAGAAGTTTTTCCGCCTTGCCCCAGGTAAAGAAGTGCGCTTGAAGCATGCCTATATAATTAAATGCGAAAGCGTTGTAAAGGACGAGGCGACAGGCGCTGTCACCGAAATTCACTGTACCTATGATCCTGATTCAAAAAGCGGCGGACCAACTGCCGGCCGCAAAGTAAAAGGTACGCTCCACTGGGTATCAGCTGGTCAGGCAGTACCTGCAGTTGTGCGTCTCTATGATTATCTTTTCCGTGAGGACAGCGAAGACAATGACGACTTTGCTGCCGCATTTAACCCCGAATCACTCGAAGAGCTTAACGGTTGCATGATTGAGCCTAGCATTGCCGGTGCACCGGCCGGTAACCGCTATCAATTCCTGCGTCAGGGCTATTTCTCCATAGATCCTTCCTCAACTGCTGAGAAATTGGTAATTAACCGTATTGTCGGTTTACGTGATTCTTGGGCCAAAGCAAATAAATCGTAATAAAAATGCATGTGAATTGACTAATTCACATGCATTTTAGTATGCGCGTTATTTGATTGTGTCAGGAGAACAACTCTGAAAGTTAGAAGTAGCTCCGGGAACCGATATAGTGCTCAACGTAGTACTTCTCATCGAGGTTGCTTATAGTTACCTGGTCGGCACCTGAGCTGGCGTGGATGAACTTGCCGTTGCCCATGTAGAAACCGACGTGTGAAGCACCTGGTTTATAAGTGGTGAAGAAAACAAGGTCCCCAACTTTAAGGTCGGCTTTGTTGACCGGAGTACCGGCAGCATATTGTTCAGCCGCTGTACGTGGAATTTGGATGCCATTTTCTTTCATTACATATTGCGTGAAACCTGAGCAGTCAAAACCGCTTGGTGTTGAACCGCCCCATACATAGGGCACACCCAGATACTTTTGGGCGTCAGCAATTATGGCTTGTCCGGTTGCGCTGGCCGGCGCAGTTGAGCCCAGTGATTTATTAGGTGCTGTGACAGCCGGTGATGAACCTGAATCATTTAGATTGTTAAAAAGCTTACCAAGCAACAAGCCCATCAGAATATTTAACAGTCCGTTGCCGCCTGAGGCGGAGCTGTCGGAATCAGTTTTAGTCAGGAGGTTAGACAACGGATTTGCATATGCCGGGGCCGCTGGTGCTACTATGGTAAAGGTGAAAGCCATTAGCAAAGCGATGACAATGGAAAACTTATGCTTAAGCATTGTATTACCTCCCCCAAAAAATTACCGCACAATTACGTGACCGGTTAGTCAGTATTATAACAAAATAATAATTTTATGTAAACTATAATAATTGTTAGGGAGGAAGTCTTATCTCAAAAATGACGCCACCAGGGCAGTTTCCTGGTGGCGGGTAAAAACGGCAAGCATTTCAGTTTTAGCGGCAGCGCTTGATGACTCCGCAGGCCAGACGTCGGCCGGCGTTTCCTGCCGGCTCGGTCCGATAGTCGTCGGGATTTTGGTGAATAATTACTGCCTTGCCGATAACATCCTTGGGTTTGAATTTATTGGTGAAGAAGGTCATACAGGCTCGACCGTTGTTAGAAAACAGCACCGGAAAATCGCCGGCATGATTGCCATGTGGTTGGTTATCCGGATTCCAATGTCCGCCTGCCTTCATGAAGGGATCTTCAGGGTTGCCGACGGCGCAGCTGCCGCATTCATGGAGATGAAATCCATGCGGACCAATTGGGGCTCTATTGCCTTGCGCAGGCTGATATTGCGGCAGACCATTTATGTTTGCCGAGACTTCGGTTCCGCCGGGAACAGCACGGAAGGTAACGACACCTTTGATACCAGGGGCAAGCGGTCCGCCCTTAATATAGGCAATTGCCTCGGCAGACTCCTGCTCGCTGGGCCAACATTTTTTAGCATACATACACTGCCAGCAATAACAACAATCCTGCTTAGTTGTCGAATAATCCTCATCCCAATCCCAATTTTTCAAAAGGCAGCCCTCCTTTAGCCATGCTATGTACTGTATCTTATGTTTCAGCAGTAATTTTGGTTAAACAGGTTTAAAAAATATCCCCATGGTGGCAGGAAGAAAAGAGATACGTATGGAATTTTCTACTAGATCCCCAAAGTACCGATATTATTGGCATTTTTGTAGAAACTGGGGAGTACAAAGGTATACATCAGCTGTTTGTATCAAATAACTAACCGTGAGGAGGGTTAATATGATTAGTGAATTAATTAAGAAAAATCGCAGCTATCGTCGCTATTATGAAGACGAGAAGATATCAAAGGAGACATTGCTGGAGCTTGTTGATAATGCCAGATTATCCCCGACTGGCGGCAATACTCAGCCGTTAAGGTATTTTCTTGCTTATGATGAAGACACTGTTGAAAAAATTCATCCAACCCTGGCGTGGGCAGGCTATCTCAAAGAATGGCCGGGTCCAGATAAAGGCGAAAGACCGCCGGCTTATATAATTATTCTAAAAGATAAAGATATACCGATGGTGGCAGGAGTTGATCACGGCATCGCCGCGCAAAGTATTCTGTTAGGAGCAGTTGAGAAGGGTTTGGGTGGCTGTATACTCGCTAGTGTTCAACGGCAAAAATTAGCTGACGCCCTCCGCATCGCGGATAAGTACGAGATTCTGTTTGTGCTGTCAATTGGCAAGCCTAAAGAAACAGTTGTAATCGATGAGGTCGAGTTGGACCAGGATATTAAGTATTGGCGCGATGAAGCCCAAGTTCACCATGTGCCGAAACGTAAATTGAAAGACATTGTAATTAACGGCTAAAATATTTTTGACCTGCCGGAGATACTTACCTCCGGCAGGTCTTCTTTAAATGTCTAACAAAAAGAGTTGTTCACTGCATTGTTATTCCATTTATACTAGGATAGAGAAACTTCAGTGTACAGAGGTGAGTTGTAATGTATTTTGATGATGCTGAAGGGCCAGTTTTTCGCCCGCCTAGTGAGGCTAATAGTTTTATCCTTAGGGTGACAATAGGCTGTTCGCATAATAAATGCACTTATTGCAATATGTACCGGACAGTCAGGTTCAGAATGCGGACGATGGATGAAATTGTGCGGCAGATTGAGCGAGCTAGACCCTATGCTAGCCATATTCGCCGTATATTTTTAGCTGACGGAAATGCGTTGATGCTGGCAACTGATAAATTGCTAAGTATCCTTGAATTGTTAAAAAAGAATTTTCCTAAATTGCAGCGGGTAGCTAGTTACGCCGGGCCGCTCGACATTCTTCGCAAAACTCCGGCGGAATTTGATGCTCTTTATGAAGCCGGACTTAAGCTGGTTTATTACGGGATGGAGTCGGGTGATGATGAGACGCTAGCCCATGTCAATAAAGGGGTAACGGCTGCTCAAGCGATTCAAGCCGGACAGAGAATTACTGCGTCAAATATTAAACTGTCAATGATGGTTATTTTAGGACTGGGGGGGAAGCTAGGATCAGAACGGCATGCTGCCAACACGGCTCAAGCGGTAAATGCTATCCGTCCTAATATGCTCAGCGCGCTGACGCTCATGATGTATCGCGGCAGTGAACTTTTAGCTGAATTTGAACGCGGGGAATTTGTCCTGCTGCCGCCAGATGGGATAATGGTTGAATTGTATCAAATGCTAAATGGAATTGACTTGCCGCCCGATCGTCATTGCCTATTTCGCAGTAATCATATTTCCAATTATGTAACGCTAGGTGGAACACTGCCTCGTGACAAGTCAAGATTGCTCAGTGAGATTAAAGAGGCGGCCGCCGCATTGAGCAAGATTACTGACTGGGACCCATACAATAATGTCGAGCGTTTCTGAATAGCTCGTGAAATAAAAAAGGATGCCCAAGCGGCATCCTTTTGTTTAGCAATTATATATATTTATCAATATTGTAAATTCTTAGTGTAATAAGTGGAGAAGTGCCAGTGATCCCACTAGGGAGATTAGCATGAACAGGGTTAAAGTCAGAAGAATGAACGGAGAATTAGCATTGTGAGCTTTAGGGGCGGCCTTAGTAGTTACAATTGTTGACATTGTAGGTCACTCCTTTTGGTATTGTAATGTGATTGTTGCGTTAACTTCAAAGTTTCGTTAAGATTGCGAATTTTTAATGCAAAAGATGCATTAATCCCAGTGAACCTCCTAAGGAAATCAGCATGAACAGTGTTAAGGTTAGCAGCATGAACGGAGAATTAGCATTGTGTGCTTGAGGGGCGGCCTTAGCAGTTACAGTTGTTGACATTGTAGGTCACTCCTTTTCTTTATGGTAATTTGATTATAACACGAATTGTCATAATTGCAATAACTTTTATGCATAAATCTAAAAAATTATAAAAATTTAGACAATAGCTCTAAGTGGTGCTATGTATATTAAGATAAACTAATGATGAGATAATTGAATATTAAACCCCCATTGTAACCAGATTTTAAAAAATAACCCAGAATAACAGGATATTTGACAAAAAATATTATTTAACTTTAAATGCATATTTGGGTCATGATGGTAAATAACATGAGTGTTATTTACAAAGTATGTTTACAAAAGATGTCCGAGGGAGGACTTCTTTGGCAATGGCGACAGTGTAGGGATTTCTTTTTTTATGGTCGGTTTAAAGTTAGTCAGGATCAAAGTAGCGTATAATACATTAAGGTCGAATTATTTCTTAAAAAATGTAAACTTATGTCTTGACGAAAGACACTTAGCTGTATTAAAATAACAGTCATTACTTACAATGTAATATCCGAGTGAAGGTTAACGGAAGAACGGCCATTAGGCCTGCCGAAGGAGTAACACTCTCAGGCGCTTGGCATTACCAAGCAGGACCGTAACCGGACGGGACTCTGGAGAGACCCTGAAAAAGGGCGCCGAAGGGGCAATACAGCAATAGCTGTTAAATCTCTCAGGCAAAAGGACAGAGACGCTGGAACAAACAAAGTATTTTTTATCTTTGGGTGGTCTTCCATTTTCATTGCGTCTTTTGTCACCAGAGTCAAATCTTAGGATTTGGCTCTTTTTTATGCTTATTTTAAGGAGAGGGTGACATGGATTTTGTAAAGGTATTAGACAGTATTGACAGTTTGGTGTGGGGGCCGCCGCTCCTCATACTATTGGTAGGGACCGGGATTTTTCTTACGATTAGGCTGCGGTTGTTGCAGGTCTTCCGGTTGCCGTTGGCGTTAAAACTCATTTTTACAGCCAAAAATGACGGCAAAGGTGATGTAAATAGTTTTGGAGCGCTTTGTACTGCAATGGCAGCGACTGTCGGCACTGGGAATATCGTAGGAGTGGCGACAGCTGTTTCAGCCGGTGGGCCGGGCGCAATTTTCTGGATGTGGATGGCTGCCTTCTTCGGCATGGCAACCAAATATGCTGAGGGTCTTTTGGCGGTTAAATTTCGCGGCTATGATGCTAATGGCCAAGTGGCCGGCGGCCCGATGCATTATATAGAGCAAGGTCTGGGGATGAAATACCGCCCCCTGGCTGTTATGTTTGCGGTGTGTGGTGTATTAGTAGCTTTCTTCGGGATTGGAACCTTCCCCCAAGTTAATGCTATTGTTGACAGTGTCGAGCTTACAATGGGTATTCCGGTATGGGCTACAGCTGCAGTTGTAACTATTTTGGTGGCGATGATAACGCTGGGCGGCCTTCAGAGCATTTCCAGAGTAGCATCTAAAATTGTTCCGTTTATGGCAATCTTTTATGTTTTAATTTGCCTGGGTGTACTCGTTGTTTATGCTGATAAACTGCCGGGGGCGGTAGTGTTGATAATCGAGAGCGCCTTCACCGGCACCGCTGCTGCCGGCGGCTTTTTAGGAGCAACAGTAATGATGGCAATCCGTAATGGTATCGCCCGTGGGATTTTCTCGAATGAATCGGGTTTGGGAAGTGCGCCAATCGCTGCTGCCGCGGCAAAAACAAAGTGGCCGGCTGAACAAGGTCTTATTTCGATGACCGGTACCTTCATCGATACGATTATCATTTGTACAATGACCGGTTTAACTCTTGTTGTAACAGGCGCTTGGAGCACAGAATTAAAAGGGGCAGCGCTAACTCAGGCAGCCTTTGCCTCCGCCTTTCCAACTGTAGGACCATTGATATTAACAATTGGCCTGGCATTATTTGCCTTTACTACCATCCTGGGCTGGAACTATTATGGCGAGCGGTGCTGCGAGTACCTTGTTGGGGTAAAGGGTATCAAGCCTTATCGCTATACCTTTATCGCACTGGTCGGCGCAGGAGCGTTCTTGAAACTTGAAGCCATCTGGCTAATTGCCGATATTGTGAATGGTCTTATGGCGATACCCAACCTTATTGCTCTGTTAGGGCTGTCAGGCGTTGTTGTTAAAGAAACTCATCGCTATATGGCTCATGTTCGTGAACAAGAGCAGGCTGAACGCCGCAGTATTGACCAAAAAGCAGGTTAGTGAAAACCGCCAGCGATAAATCAAATCGCTGGCGGTTGTTTTTTAAAATTTTTCTTAGCGAGATGGTTAAACTAAATCAAAAGAACCTGCCATACAGCTATCGGAATGTACATTATAACGGCGGCGTCCGACAGGAAAAGCTTTTTTAGCATCGAATAACAGATGATTACGGTCTGGTACTAAGCCAGGCATCAATAAGTAATCCAGCTACAAGATAAAGGGTGATTAAGTGCTTAATGAGTTTTCGCGCACCGAATTATTAATTGGTGTACAAGGTTTAGAAAAGCTGGCGCAGAGTAAAGTTGCCGTCTTTGGTGTCGGCGGCGTCGGCAGTTTTGTTGTTGAGGGCTTGGTGCGGGCCGGGGTGGGTAAATTTGTGCTGGTTGATGATGATTGTATCTGCCGGACCAATATAAATCGTCAACTTCACGCAACAACTAAGACAGTCGGTCAACCCAAGGTTGAGGTAATGAAAAACCGCATTCTTGACATTAATCCGCGGGCCGAAGTTGAAACTTTTCAGCAGTTTTATCTGCCGGATAATGCCGAAGGGTTAATAAGGAAAGATTATGATTATATTGTTGACGCCATTGATACGGTAACTGCCAAGCTGGATTTGGTATTAAGGGCAAAAAGTCTCGGTATACCGATAATTTGCGCTATGGGGGCCGGCAATAAGCTTGACCCTACCAAATTTGAAGTTGCCGACATTTTTAAAACTTCTATTGACCCATTGGCAAGAGTAATGCGGCAAGAGCTTAGAAAGCGGGGCGTTACTTCATTGAAGGTTGTCTATTCGAAGGAACAGCCGCTCAATCCTATTGAAAGCGAAGGTTCTAGCTGTGCGACAGGGTGTATCTGTCCGCCGGGCGCGACGCGAAAGTGTACTGCCCGCCGTAATATTCCCGGCAGTATTTCGTTTGTGCCGTCAGTGGCCGGACTGATAATTGCCGGTGAGGTTATTAAGGATATTGTCTTTAATCGGGTCTAATGGTATATTCAATAATAGCAAAAATTAGTATATAGGGAGAGCAAAATGAAAATTAACCTAACCAAAAAAGAGTATGAAACGCTGCTGGATGTATTGTATATAGCCGACTGGGTAACAAGAGCCCATGAAGAGCATGGCAGCCTGGTTGTCAGCAAATACAAGGAGTTAGAGCAAAAGTTGTTTTCGCTCGCCGGTGAATTTGGTCTTGACAAAACCGTAGAAAGAAATAAGGAAACCGGGAGCTACTATCTTACCAAGGCTCACTTAAGTAATAGCGATGTTACCGCTAAAATCGAGAACTTTGAAAATGCAACTTTTTGGGAAGAGTTACTAGAACGGCTGGCGCGCCGGGACTTTATCCGCCGCTACGGCGAGGAGGCAATATTGAAGATGCCTATCGAAGAACGTTTCGAGAAGGAAATGGAGTTCTTTGAAATGTACGATAAAGAGTTTGGTGAAAATGGCTTGGAAAACTTCGCAGTAATCGGGTTGGCGGCCGCAACGAAAAAGCCTGAAGATAAGCTAAGCAATTAATTAAGCCATGAATACCATATTAGACAAAAGAGACTGCTGTGGCAGTCTCTTTTGTCTAATATGGCCAGGGCGGGGTACATTGATTAGCCTGTCTTATAAATGGCATTAAGACATTTAATTTAACTTCTCAGTGTCGTTATGTTAGAATCCGTTTATGAAAAGTTCTAGGAGGCCAGAATATGCAGCTATTAAGAGACAAAATCATTAGTGAAGGCAAGGTTCTGAATAACGCTATTTTAAAGGTAGACTCATTTTTAAATCACCAAATTGACCCTAAACTTATGAAAGCAATGGGCGAAGAATTTGCCCGCCGGTTTGAAGGTGAAAAGATTGACAAGATATTGACTATCGAGGCATCGGGTATTGCGGTCGCCGTTATGACCGGTTTGGCGCTCGATGTTCCTGTTGTTTTTGCTCGCAAGAAGAAGTCAGCAGCAACTAATGAAGATACTTATACAGCGCAAGTGTATTCCTTTACAAAGGCCGAGAAGAACAATGTAACGGTCTCAAAACGCTTTATAAAGCCGGGTGAAAACATACTCATTATCGATGATTTTCTGGCAAATGGCCAAGCCGCTTTAGGGTTAGCGGAAATAGTAAAACAAGCAGGCTGCAAGGCGGTCGGCATCGGCATTGTAATTGAAAAAACCTTTCAGCCGGGAGCGCAAAAACTGGCAGAGGCCGGATATCGCGTGGAATCACTGGTGCGCATAGCATCGTTTGACAATAATCAAGTACACTTCGTGTAAAGTGGGGGAGTAAAATGAACAATTCATTGGGGAAAACTGTGTTTCTCGGCACTCAGCACGTCTTGGCGATGTATGCAGGGGCAATAATCGTTCCGCTTATTGTTGGCAGCGCTCTCAAACTTAATGCTGAGCAAATGGCCTATATTATTGCGGTCGATCTGTTTACATCCGGTATCGCTACTTTGCTTCAAGCATGGCGTAACCCGGTTTTTGGCATTGGTCTGCCGGTTGTTTTAGGCTGTACCTTTACGGCGGTATTTCCTATGATTAGCATCGGCAGTCAATATGGCATTACGGCTATCTACGGTGCGATTATTTGTTCAGGGATATTTGTAATGCTTATTTCCGGTTGGTTTGGCAAGCTGGCAAAATTCTTTCCGCCCGTTGTTACTGGCTCAGTAGTTACCATCATCGGGATTACATTGGTGCCGGTTGCGATTAACAATATGGCCGGCGGGGTCGGCAGTCCTGATTTCGGTGCTGCTTCGAACTTGGCTCTGGCTTTTGGTGTTCTACTCTTTATTATTTTATTAAATAGATTTGCTACCGGTTTTATTCGGTCTATTTCGGTACTTCTTGGGTTGATTGCCGGCACGCTTGTTGCCGCGCTTATGGGCAATGTTCATTTTGATTCTGTTAGTGAAGCGTCTTGGTTTAGCATGGCGACCCCGCTCTACTTCGGTACCCCTGTTTTCGAGCCAAGCGCTATTATTACGATGATTGTTGTCGCTATTGTCAGCATGGTAGAATCGACGGGCGTATTTTTGGCGCTGGGCGAAATCTGCGGTCGTAAGCTGGATGAGAAAGATTTGGCCCGCGGCTATCGGGCTGAAGGTCTGGCCGTTGTTATTGGCGGTCTACTCAATTCATTCCCGTATACCACCTTTTCACAAAATGTTGGTTTAGTACAATTGTCAAAGTCCAAATCAATTAGGGTTATTGTTGCAGCCGGCGCAATTCTGATGATGCTCGGTATGATACCAAAATTCGCAGCCCTGGCCATGATTATCCCTAGCCCTGTGCTTGGCGGCGCCATGGTAGCCATGTTCGGCATGGTAGTGGCAGCAGGAATAAAAATGCTTGGCAAAGTAGATTTTTCGAGTAATGAAAACCTGCTGATTATAGCTTGCTCAGTTGCTTTGGGGATGGGGGTTACAGTTGTACCTAACTTATTCGCTCAATTTCCGCCCATCTTTAAAATTCTCTTTGAAAATGGTATTGTAGCCGGTGCTTCTACGGCAGTTGTTCTTAATGTGATTCTCAACATGGGGCGGTCGACGAAAAGTGCTGAAGCCAACGAGGCTAAAGCAGCAGCGTTGCCGCGATAAATATCATAAATCAGCCCGGGCGTATGCCTGGGCGTTTTATTTTTTTATTGCTATATTGGTGTAACATAAATGACACCTTCGCCGTACAATAAAGAAAAAAGCGAGGGGGGTCTTATGAGAAAAATTATTTCGGCCTGTTTGGCTGGGTTTATAGTCGGGATTCTGCAATCTTTGTATTTCTCGGCGCCATCGGTGTCGTTTATTGAAGTTATAGCATCACCGCTGATCCTGTTTTCAACTGTTGTCGGACTGGGCAGTGGTCTGGCGGCAACTGAGACTGATAATGTCGGGGTTACTGCTTTAGTTGGTATTATAGCTGGCTGTGCAGTATATGCCTTCTTTGGCTATTATTCCGGATTGTATTTTTTTGCAGCAGTATTAGGGATAATGTCCGGGATAATAACAGCTCTTGTGGCTCATGTGGTATAGCCAGGGTCTATTGGCAGATAATAACGAGCACTAGTGAGCGGGTAAATAATCAAATGACTGGCGGTGTTTTATGCAGCAACAGAATGTTGGCTAATACTGCCGTCTATAGTGTATAATGGTATTGGTGATGACATGCTGCAAAAATACCGAACAGTTAAGGGCTATGGAACTGCCGAGATAGAAATTAATAAGTCTCGCTTTATAACTTATATAAACAGAGCTGAAACAGAGCAGGAAGCTATTCGTTTTATCGAAAAGATAAAAAAACAGCACTGGGATGCCACTCACAATTGCTCAGCATATGTTTCCGGCGAATTTGATCAGCATCAAAAAGCCGACGACGATGGCGAGCCGTCAGGCACAGCCGGAAAGCCGATTTTAGAAGTAATTAAGAAGTCGGCGGTAAAGGATACCGTTATCGTTGTTACCCGCTATTTTGGTGGTACCAAGCTAGGAGCAGGCGGCCTTATCCGAGCCTACGGCAAAGCGGCCAGCCAAGGCCTAAAGGCGGCTGGTTTAATTGAACGTACGCTTCATACTAAAGTTGATGTTACAGTTGAGTATACATTTCTCGGTAAATTGGAGAATGAATTAAGAAACTATGATTATCATATTGCCGGTATGGCGTACACTGATAAAGTCACGCTAACGGTGCTTGCCGAGAAGGGTTATGAATCTGTACTCGAAACGCGGTTGCAGGATTGGACTGGCGGTCAGGCTGTGGTAGAGCATAATGGCGAGACGTATCTTGAGGTGAGCGTAGAATGAAAAGGTTTGTGTTGATGTACAACCCCTTATCAGGTGATGCGTATTTTAAATATAAATTGGACGAATTAAT
>JAAYSF010000054.1 GCA_012523975.1 Veillonellaceae bacterium | reverse complement strand
TTGAGTCAGGAAAAACGGACTGTTTTGGTAGCGGCCGACGGCCAAAGACTTGAGCAAATTACTAAACAAGAAGAATTGCTGATTTTGCAGGCTGGTAAACTGGATAATCAGCGGTCGGATATTGTGAAAGAAATCGGCAATGTATTAGGACTTACGCCGAGTGAAATAACGCTCGAAAATATATCAAAACACGCCGACGATAATACTGCCAGCCGATTAAAGAGAATAAATGCTGATTTTGAAAAAGTCCTTGGCGAACTTGCTCCTCTTAACAAAGTGAATACTCAGCTAATACAGCATGCGCTCAATTTTGTAAATTACAACATTAATATTTTGGCGCAGAATCAATCAGGACCTACCTACGCCTCCAAAGGGCGGCAAAGTGATAAACCGGCGCCATCGCGAGCGCTCTTTGATCATAAAGTATAATTTGGAATATTCTAGATGGAGTGAATTTACATGGGATCTACTTTTGGCGGTTTAAATACATTAGTAAGGGGCATCTACGCCCAACAGGTTGCGTTAGACACTGTCGGTCATAATATTGCTAATGCCAATACTGAAGGCTATTCCCGGCAGACTGTCAACTTGACGACTACTAGCACTGAAAACGTCTATGGAAACAGGGGCGTCATGCAGCTTGGCACAGGTGTAACAGTCGAGTCGATAATGCGGGCACGCGATACTTTTGTTGATAGGCAAATGTGGAAAGAGTTGTCTTCACTTGGTTATGGACAAACCATGCTAGATACATTGTCTAAAATTGAAGGCGTTTTCCAAGAACCCACTGCAACTGGAATACAAACCGTTTTAAATAAGTTCTGGACTTCGCTGCAGACATTAGCTACTAACGCTTCAGACGAGGGTGCGCGGGCTACTGTGCGGCAGCGTGGGGTCGAGTTGGTAAATGCCATAACCCATGGTGCTCAGCAGCTAACAGATATGGCTGCTGACATTAATTCCGTTATCGATATTAAAGTTGGCAAGATAAATCAAATAACATCAGAAATATATAGTCTTAACCGCCAGATCTGCAATATCGAAGTTGGTGGCGTAGACCATGCTAACGACCTGAGGGATCGGCGCGACCTATTGGTTGATCAGTTATCGACAATTACTAAGGTCACTGTAAATGAAGATAAATATGGTAATTACAGCATCCAATCGGCCGGCGTTACGTTAGTAGATGGGAACGGTAGAACGGTGCTGCGAACTGAACCAAGGAAAGACGCTGATTACGGTTATGAGGTTAGGGATGTTTATGCGGCTAATTCCACTCATCCTATGAGTTTTACAAACGGAGAACTTAAGGGGCTATTAGAAGCTCGCGACCAGGAAAATGGTATTAAAGGCTACATGAATAAATTAAATACAATCAGCCAGTTCCTGCTGCAGGATTTTAATGCCGTGCATCGGGCTGGATATGGTACTGATAATACTACTGGAAATAACTTTTTCGGCGATAACGGGGTGGATTACAGCACAGTGTCGCCTTCAATTGGTGGGTGGCTTGCGGCTATAAAAGTAAATCCGGCGCTATTTGATCCTGCGAATGGTTTGGCCAAAATTGCCGCCAAAACCCTAGCCGGAAATGTTGCTGTAGCCCATAGCAGCGGTAACGGTGGCACGGCGACTGTAGATGTTACCGGTACTTATACCGCAACTGCTTCGACTAATATAACAGTTAGGGTAACTGGGGTCACGGGAGATCATGTAGATGCATTTGAATACTCTACTGATGGAACTACCTGGGTTGCTGGAACGACACCGTTTGTTGTTAATGGCGCTAGTATTACATTTTCAGTAGCTGATTCACCTAATAATCAGGCAGGTGTTGATACTTACACCTTTACTATTCCGCAAGGTAATGCCGCCGGTGATAATGCAATTTTACTGGGCAACTGGCTGAAAACCGAGAAAAGCTCAATACTAGGCGATACTTCGTTGGACAACTATTACTCAACTGTAATTGGCTCGTTAGGAGTTCAAACGCAAGATGCCGAACGGCTGACTGACAATCAAAAGACGCTGGTAAATCAGATAAGAAACTGGCGCGAGTCCACTGCCGGTGTTAATATGGACGAAGAAATGACCAATATGATTCGCTTCCAAAAAGGCTATAACGCCGCGGCGCGGGTTATAACGACCATGGACGAGATGCTTGATAAACTAATTAACGGCACAGGCGTTGTCGGACGTTAAGAGGTGAAATGAATGCGAATTACCAATAATA
>JAAYSF010000053.1 GCA_012523975.1 Veillonellaceae bacterium | reverse complement strand
TAAAAAAGCCGTTCTTTCAGCACATGGCTTTAGAACGGCCTCTATTTATAAACCCAGTACGTCTTCCAGGACTCTGGCCCTAGAACGGCTTACGGCTACCTCTCCCTGGTAATTATCAAATTCGAGCAAGTACGTACCATTAAACATTGGTTTGAGTTTTTTAATTTTATCAAGATTAATTAGGTAGCTTTTGTGACAGCGAAAAAAGCTTTGTCCTCCTAAACGCTCCTCCCAATAGTTGAGTGAATAGCGTGTTTTATAACGCTTACTACCGCTTACAACAATAACATCGCGTCCTTCCAGCATAAATAACTCAATTTCGTCCGCGTTAAGTAGAATTATGCTTTCTGAACCATCGAGCGCGAAAATCTTTTTCAATTTTACAGGCATAAGGCTCGCAGTATTTCTAGCAGCTGCGCAGCGTTGGCGTTTACTGAGTTGAATACTCGAAAGTTCCTCGTCTGCCAGTAAACCGTTCATCTCGGGCATCTCTATCTCTATGTCCAGTACCACTAAGCCCGGATTGGTTTCACGCAGAATTTTATATACTGCGGCCGGTTTGGTCAGCCCCGCTGCCACTTCAATATTGGGAATTTTTTTAAGATAATGTTCTAATTGCTCCAAGGTTATTCGTTCATTGCTGATAATTGCGACGCGCACAAGTCAGCCCCCCTCGCATTGTTTATCTCAACATTGCAAGTAAATTCCCTGCTCGAACTAGAATCTTAACTTATCAATGACTGATCCTTTAATTCCTACTTAAGAGGCTGGAAGTCTTATAACATGCTAATCTAGAATAAACAGTCATATTTATCATAAGGAAAAAACCGCAGGATCTCTAATTCAACCGTCCCTGCGGTTCTCGGTTCAACAAACCCTCTTATATTAATATTACCAAATATTGATAAATTTTCCAATATTATAATTTGATCAATTCTGATCTTATAACCTCAATCTACCAATAGTCTTTCTTCGAGATATTCGTCAGACATCTCATCGGTAACTATCGTCACTCTGTCATACCGATCTGTCTCCTTTGTACCAGGTTGCCGGATATTGACAGCTTTTAGCGAAGCAATCACACTCTTATATAGATCTTTGTGCGGCATGGGGTTTGCTAAAACCTTCAAGACCCCGCTAGTATAATAAATATCGTAGTTATCAGACGTTAGACCAAAAGGTGTAACCAGATAATCGCCAATAGGCGACCCTGGTTGAGCCTGAGTATTATACTCAAGTTTCCCGTTGAGAACCGACTGGTCTTCACCTAGCTTAAATCCGCTAAAAGATGCTGTAAATATAGGGTTGGTTTGTCCATAAAGCCTAGCTTCATCATTAGCTTTTACGGTAAGCGGCGCCTTCTTTACTGTCAGCGACCCACGCAACAGACCAAGAGAGTAACCGTTATAGGCTATAGCTGTGCCGTAATCTATGAAAACAGGATAAGACCCGCAGTTTTTTCCGTCCTCACGCAAGATCAAAACGGGACTTCCAATTAATACATCCTGCAGAGAGTCGCCGGCGACCAGTCCTGTAACATGATAGGTCAGAGGCGGATTTGGATCGCCATAAGTCTTAGAAACATTATCAGCAACTAAAGTTAGTTTCGGAATGCCGGTAAAACAAAAGTAGCCGTTTTTACCGGAAATGTTTGGACGCGGTGCGAATAAATTAGGGGGCCCAGAATAATTAAGCAACACTGCTGGCCGCCCATATAGTTTTTTGACATCAGACTGCGCAGCCATGTGTTTGAGATCGCTATTATACGGATTGGTCGCATATACCCAGAACTTCCCGGTATCGCCGGTCATTATGCCAGGGTAACTTTGGCTATTAGCGTTTAGTTCATCACGATTATATAGAATAAAAAAATTGCGCTTTGAAACAATGAGGGTCGACAAGGATTTTATTAGGCCGACTGAAATATCACCATGAGCCTGAATGAGAACATCATTACAATAATTGCTGCCTAAACCGCTTATGGCATAAGTTTCGTTTGGTATTTGACTCAGATACTGGGCAAAGCTCCCATCGGTATAAACATTGAATGTGTTAGTACGAAACTGGCCGCCGCTGATGCGAATTTCACCTGCTTTCCAATAATTATATCTAGTAGTGCTTCTCAGCAGCATCAGCACATTGTCTGCCGTGATACCTGCGAATTCATCGAAAATAATATTCCCATTTCCATGGTCGCGGTTAATACCCCCGGCCGGATCGGTATTTCCTTGCAGCGATACCGTACCTCGGGGCAAGTATATGGAATCAGATACAACTACATCCCGACCAGCTTCAAGTTTTAATTCATTAGTCGAATCTTGACTAGAAATTACGGCGTCAATAGTAATATCGTTAGCAGCCTGAAGTGTTACATTACCAGTAGCGATAGCAGCTTCAACCGCAGCAGCTGAAACGTTATGGGTACTACCATTAGCCTCGGAGTCACTAACTAAAACATTCTTGGAACTCATCAGCAGTTTACCGGATGTACCATTTAGTGCCGCAAGGTTGACTTGCCCGTCAAAGGCTAGACCGCTTTTACCCGAAACCTCGACTAAGCCGCCGCATTGGTCGCCTGCAGCGTTAACTTTGGCTCCGGTCAAAACTCCAACTTTATCCCCAAGTACCTTAACAGTGCCGCCAGTTTCTCCCGCATTTATTCCTGATACGTCCAGCGTCCCGCTGACTTCAACAAATCCTGAATCACCGCCACTAATTGTTATAGTACCGTTTTCACTCGCCATGCTGCGCGCCTGAATTATGCCGCTGTTATTAACTACTGTATCGATAAGCGCATCCTTCGCCTTCGCCGCCATAATAACCATGCCACCGTCAGCTTGAATCAGGCACCGGTTCTCAACAATTGCCTTAGCCACAGCTCCATCAATGGCCAAATTGATTTTTCCGTCACCGGTAAAATCCAAGGTAGCCTGTTGGCCTGAACCTAGCGCTACCGAACCCAATCTGGCGGTAATTACCCCTTCATTTCTCACCTCGGGTGCTAATAGAGCCACGTAACTGTTTTCTGCTGCCTGGATATTGCCCTGATTTACAACCTGTCCGTTTTCGCCGCTAAAAATATAGCGGCCGGCCATAAAGTCAGCATCTGTAATTTTCTGGCTTGATGCTACTAACCCGCCTACATTGATTTGAGCGCCCGGCCCAAATAAGATGCCGTTAGGATTTACCAAAAACACTTTGCCATTAGCGCTGAGCTGTCCATAAACCTCAGTCGGATTATTACCAAGAATCCGGTTAAGAGCTATAGCGCTGGCCGAGGGCTGAATAAACTGGACTTTTTCATTTGCGGCAATATTAAACGACTGCCAATTAACTGCCAGTTTATCACTTACTTGGTTGATGGTAGTCACAGTTCCATTCTGAGCAATATTCCCGACGCCGGCTGCTATCTGTCCGCCCGCCGGCGCGGCATATAAACTGCAGTGCATAGCAACAGCTACCGCTATTGCCAGTAAAGAGGTTGCAACCACTCTATACAGCATTAGACTCCCCCCTGTTTAGAAGTAAGAGCTTCCCATAATCCAGAACCGCCCGTTTTTGTCACTAGCAGCCAGAGCTTCTTCCGAACCGATCTTCCAGGCGTAACTCAGCCTTAGTGCGTACTGATTGGCCTTATTAAGATAAATACCAAGGCCGGCCCCTGACAGTCTACGCGAATTTTCGCCTGTAAAACCAGGCCATGATTCTTTATTCAGCCGCACATAGCCAGTATCATAAAATCCTGCCAGCTGACAGCTGTCAAACAGTCTGGTATTCACCGGTAAGTGCCAGCGTAGTTCGGTATTAAGGACATAACCTTGGTCGCCTGAAGCTTCACCAGCCGGGTAGGCCCTAACGCCGTAAGCTCCGCCAAGCGAAAGTTTTTCGCCGGGATCGAGATTTTTTTCGGCCAATTGGCCATTAAACGCAGTTAGCAGAGACAGCCGCTCACCTAGATACTGCTGCCGCAAGAAGGTCAAATTCCATTTAGCAAAGCTGCCAGCTGTATTTGCAGTATAAGCATCGCCGGCATCATCGGTAGATAGCTTGCCTCTGCTATAGCTCAGTGCATAGGCATTGGCACCGCCCCCCAGCCAACGATCTGTATTATCGCCTGTTAAGTTTAAGCTCCAGATATTTTCTTTCTTATTAGTGTCTGGAATACCATCAACCACATCTCGTAGCTTCTTACGACTATACGAGAGCCGACCAGATAAGTTATTGTTCCTAGAGCGCAAAAAATTCGTTTCATAGCTAAGCTCAAAACTGTCCGATTGACCGTGAGCGTTAATATCTGCAAACGCTTCACCAAGCTCATAATTTAGCCGCGAGAAACTTATGCCAAGTTTTTGCCCCTGACCGGTCAACGGCAGGCTGTATCCAATATTACCGCTGTCCAGTCCTGATTCAGACTTGATGGCTCGCACTGCTATTACATCGCCCTTCTGCAACGGGTTATTAAAAGTAATATTTAATCCAACTTGGTTGCTGCCGGTAAATCTGCTGCCGTAATTATTAATTTCAAAATTACCACTAAGCTGTTTGCCCCGAGGCCTAATATCCAAAAGCAAATCAGTGGTTCCAGTTCTGCGTCCAGGCATCAAAGTGGCCTTTGCATCGACTCCGGCAACATCGCCTAACAGATAGACAGCCCGTTCTAACTCGCACTTTTTAATATACCCTCCGCTTTTTAACGGCCCAAGCTGATTTTGTAAAACAGCTAATGAAACCTCCGTATTGTTGCGAATCAAAACTTGATCATATTCACCGATTATGATTGCAAATTCGATAATACCGTCCTGAACCTTCTGCTCGGGAATATATGTTTGAGCTACAAGATAGCCTTGGGAACGTATATAGTCAGTCAACTGTCCGGCAAGGTTTTGAAGGTCAGACAGACCTAATTCCTGGCCTTGCTGGTCAGCGATAACATTCAGCAGCTCAGCCTGACTAAATATAGACTGGCCGGAAAAATAAAACCCTTTAACTATCAGCTTTGCACCTGTATCAGCTTGCAGTGGCGGCCGATATTCTTCTGGCCTCTTTATATCTGGTTCAGTGCGGTGCGGCAGCCGCAGCTCCTGCTGCTGAGTATTCCGGATTGTTATACCGGCAACCGATCCTTCCGCTGCCGCGCAAAATTCAGCCGGTGTTTGGGACAACCACACAGCTGTTACGAGGCAACAAATATTTATAGGCTTCTGATACCATGCTTTACGATGCATTGCTCTACCCCTTGTCACTCGTCCTTATAAATAAAAGTATAGAAAAGTTTGTCTATAAAAACTACAACCACTGCGCAAGATGTCGTATACCCGTATAATCAGTCGTTTTTTCGGTAGGAACGGAATTACCTGTCGATGAAACAGAGTCCCTGTCCCCGTGTTTC
>JAAYSF010000052.1 GCA_012523975.1 Veillonellaceae bacterium | reverse complement strand
ATGCTGGAAGTGACTAGCTCACCAGCAAAGGCAGGTAAAAAGGAATGATCAAAGTGGACACCTATAAGTATATCAAAGACCTTCACGTAAAGGAACGCAAATCTATTAGGCAAATATCGCGTGAAGTGGGACTTTCTAGGCAAACCATCCGTAAAATTCTCTACTGTTCTGTTGAAGAGACAACAACGTATAAACGTAAAGCAGAGCCTACGGCCCCGTTACGTAGTCAGTTCGAGCCAATCATCAAAGAGTGGCTGCTTAACGATCAATCGAGCCCACGCAAGCAACGACACAATAGCCAGCGTATCTTTGAAAGATTACAAGATGAACACAATTTTACCGGCGGTAGTTCTACGGTAAGAGGCTGGGTGCATGACCTTAAGGAATTGCTTAACCTGGGTAACATAGACGCATTTATGCCTTTAGATCACGACCCGTTAGGATATGCCCAATGCGATTGGACACCTGCAATGGCCCGGATTGCGGGTGAAGAGGTTCATGGCGAACTGTTTCTCATTCGTTTTAGCCATAGCAAAGCCTTCTTTGTACGGTTTTACCCTCATCAGCGGCAAGAAGCTTTTTTTGATGCTCACGAGCATGCCTTTGCCTTCTTCGGCGGTGTCCCAGCACAGATTCTTTACGATAATCTTAAAACAGCGGTCAAGAAGGTCTTGGTTGGCCGAAAGCGAGAAGAACAGGACGCATTCCTCAAGTTTCGAGCCCATCATGGCTTTGACAGCCAATTTTGTAATCCCGCTAAAGGCAATGAGAAAGGGATTATTGAGGGCCTCGCCCGATACATCAAAGCCCATGCATTTACTCCAGTACCTGAATTCTCCTCTATTGAGGCATTGAATGAATGGCTGGTGGCTCGTTGCAAAACGCTTAATGCTAGACCACGAGGGAAACAAAAAACTAGCTTCCAAGAGCGATTTGAAGAAGAAAGAGCAAGGCTATTACCCTTGTCGAAACATACATTTGATTGCTGCAGCCGCAAAGAAGCCAAGGTAAATCACTATAGTCTAGTTTCATTTGACAAAAACCAGTACTCTGTACCCGTTATCTACCCTGGCCGAATTCTTACTGTTAAAGGATACATCGGCGAAGTTCGCATCTATGATAAAGATACACTGGTTGCAGTTCATTCACGCTGCTATAAAAGTGGGAAACAGGTATTTGCTTTAGAGCATTACTTCAAGTTGCTGGAGCGCAAGCCTAGATCAGTGGGACAGGCTAAGCCCGTTAGACAAGCTGACTTGCCGCCAGTCTTTGCCGCTTACCACCGGCAAGCCCAGCGCCATGACCCAGACCAGGCAGATAAGATATTTGTTGCAGTTCTGTTAATGTTAAAGCACTATTCGGTAGCATTACTAGCTGAAGCTCTAGCAAAGGCATTAGCACAGAACCAGACAAACACCGAACTGATTCGAAGCTACGCAGAAGAGCTAATCTACAACAAAAAGGCGGCAAGGCCACCTATTCAAGAAACGGTGCAAATATCTTCGCCAGTACAGGTAGCGCCGACAGCACTTAGCCGGTATCGCCAATTGCAAGATGGCGAGGTGAGTGCATGAATCAAGCCACAGTGACTCATTATCTAAAAGAACTGCGTCTGTCCGGCGCTGCAAATGGCTTGCCTGCCCTATTGCGCGAAACTGAGGCCAAGAACTTGTCCCATCTTGATTTTCTTTCCGCCTTGCTCAAATATGAGCTAGATCATCGGGAAGAAACGTTAATAGCACGCCGGACAAAACAGGCTCACTTTCCTCAGAGCAAAAGCATCGAAACCTTTGACTTTAGCGCAATACCATCATTAAATAAAACTAAAATACTGGCATTAATGCGTGGTGATTATCTGGACGAGCGAAGACACATAATTCTGATGGGCAATTCAGGAACCGGAAAAACGCATTTGGCATCCGCACTTGGCTTATGCGCCTGCCAGCAGGGAAGAAAAGTACGTTTCTACCAAACAGCCCGTTGGGTAGAGGAGCTGCTGACAGCCAGAGATGAGCACCGTTTGTTGAAACTCGAAAAAGAATGGATGCGAGACGACCTAGTTATTCTAGACGAGTTAGGCTATGTCCCATTTAGCAAAACCGGGGCTGAGCTTCTCTTTCAATTCTGCTCAACCAGGCATGAACTCGGCAGCATGATCGTCACGACAAATCTTGACTTCGACAAATGGCCGGAGATCTTTGGGGACGTTCGCATGACCGAAGCCTTGATTGACAGACTGACCCATCGAGCTGAAATCCACATGATGAACGGCGAGAGCTACCGATTCCGTCAATCCATCCAGGCCAGGCAAGCCAGCACAAGCTAACGAAAACTCGATGTGATGAACCAGTATGCTAGGCAGAATTATCTGTCTATTGACCACGAAATCAGGGGCCGGTCAACTTTTACTCTAGCAGAGGTGGTCAACTTTTGCGTTGACAAAACCAGTGGGTGATTGGAGGTAGTCAAAATCACGTGGAAGGTTGGCTGTTCATCACTTATTTTTGCTGCAACAGTGTTAAAGAAAAGTCTGTCCTCCATCCCCCAGGAATTGCCGGAGTTAGACTGAAGGTCATTGCACCCGTAGAACTGATCGAATCCTTGGGCCAGTGTTAATTCTTTAATCTTTTGCCATGAGGAGAAGCCGCCATACCAAAAATAAGTCTTATAGCCGAGTTTCTTCATTTGAGCTGCTATTGCAGTAGCATACGGCTGTTTATAAGTCTCCGGCTGATAATTTGGATAAAGGTCTACCTCGGCAAGTCCGGTTACAATGCCGTTGACTGCCTGAGCTGTTCCGGTACCCGCCGGCAGAAAAGCACTAACCGAAGCTGCATTATCTTGTGCGGTTATTTTTTTTAAGCCGTTTGCGATATTGAGATCTGAATGTCTTGGTAAAAGCGGCCAGTGGGCATAACTTTCACCAACGATAACAAAAATATGACGCGGTTTTGGTATTCTTGGACCTTGCGCTTCCTTTTTTAGATAGTCATCGATATTAGCCGTGGTAATTTGCCGACCAGCCAGTATAGTACCATATTCGGCAAGTTTATTGGTAGTAATATCAAGTCCCTTGGCATTGCTAAGACGATTATAACCTTCGTAGGCACGGTAAAGAGCTTGGATGTCATCTAAAATTGCTTCATTAAGAAAACTGTCTTTTGAGACAGCAGCATTTTCCCAGTGCATGGATTTTGCATAGTTAAAACTACCGCCAAACCGGGCAAATATCATAAATGCAGCTATAATAAGAATTACAGCAGTGCGAAAGAATATATGTTGATACCAACGGGCAAATTTCGGTGTTGGGAAGGTATTAGTTCCTAATAAAGCTTTGAGAAGCTTACAAAGGAAAAAGGAGATAATAGCGACCGAGATAAGGCGCAACGGCAATTGATATTGCTTCATAAGCGTATCAAACAGAGCTACTTTATCGTCTTTGAAAGTGTTAAAAATAAACTGATCAAAAGCGGAGTGAAATTCTTGATAATAAGGTAACCTGGTATGAAATAGCAAGGTTAGGATAGTTATATAGCAGCATCCTAAATAGTAGCGGACCCTTTCAACTTTATCGTTCTTGACGGTCAGGGCAAATAAGGTGCAGAATAAGAAAGCTAGGAGTGCGATAATACCGGAGCTTTTCAAACTGATTCTGAGACCGTAGAAAAGCGCCGTAAGTATATCTTGCAGTACTGTTGTATCTCCAAGGTAACGGTTTAAAAGACCGATAAATGCTATTCGGTAAAGGCAGAAAACTAATAGGGTGAATATGAACAG
Source organism: Veillonellaceae bacterium (assembly GCA_012523975.1). Classification (NCBI taxonomy): domain Bacteria; kingdom Bacillati; phylum Bacillota; class Negativicutes; order Veillonellales; family Veillonellaceae; species Veillonellaceae bacterium. Next base: position 1,578 of record JAAYSF010000052.1, on the reverse strand, counting down.
CTTTAGATCTTGCTGAATATTTCTATAAAAACGATCCCATGCTGACAATTTAGACACTCCTCATATCTAACTTTTAATTCTGGCTATCTTATATTAACAAAAAAGGTGGGTTTTTTAAATAGGAAACAATGCTATTAGGCTGGTGAGAAGGAATAGTTCCGCAGTTTGAAGAAAACTGTAGGGTAAAGTAAATGAGAGTAGTGGTAAAGGGGATCAATTGCATGAAGGTAATCATTTTGGCCGGAGGCGGCGGTACGCGCTTATTTCCATTGTCGCGCAGCTGTTTCCCTAAACAATTTCTGCGGGTTGAGCAGCAATATTCTTTATTGGCTAAGACGGTACTTAGATTCAAGCCGCTGGTTGAGTTATCGGATATCGTTATTGTCACTAATCAAGATTACTATCATCTTGTGCAGGCTGAACTTATTAGTTGCGATGCACAGGGGGTAAATATCCTACTAGAGCCAACAGGTCGAAACACTGCTCCGGCAATTGCGCTTGCTACCCGCTTTTGTATTGATAAGCTTGGGGCAGATAAGAATGAGATTTTATTTATAACCCCATCAGACATAATCTTAAGACCGGAGGATAGTTTTAAGGATAGTATAAATGTTTCATTAGAATTAGCTGAGGATAATAAAATAGTCACATTCGGGGTAAAGCCCACTAAACCCGAAACAAGTTTTGGCTATATCCAGATTGGAAAACCGTACAAAAGCGGCTATACAGTTGGCCTCTTCCGGGAAAAACCTGATTATGAATCAGCTGCTAAGTACCTTGCGTCAGGCAACTATTACTGGAATGCAGGCATGTTTACTGTAAAACTCGGACTTATCTTCAAAGAACTGGAATATTATCAGCCGGAGATATTCAGCATGGTCAGTAAAGACTTGGCCAGTTTGGTAGAAAACTTTGACGCAATGCCTGATATATCATTTGATTATGCAGTAGCAGAAAAGTCCAAGAATGTTGTTACACTCCCGCTAAAAGCCTATTGGAATGATATTGGGTCTTGGGATGCAATATACGAGATTATGGATAAAGATAATGAAGGAAACGCTATTATGGGTGACTGCATAACTATTGATTGCAAAAACAACCTTATGCTGGGGCGTAGCCGATTGATAGCCGGTGTCGGGCTGGACGACTTAATAGTGGTAGAAACAGATGATGTCATCCTTGTAGCTCAAAAAGGCGAGTCCCAGAAAGTTAGAGATTTGGTTGGCGAATTGAGAAAGTTGGGCCGGCCAGAGGTCGACGAGAACACAACAATGTTCCGGCCCTGGGGCAGTTATACCGTTCTTGGTGAAGGACCGGGGTATAAGATGAAGAAAATTGTAGTTAATCCTGGACAACAGCTAAGCTTACAACTTCATTATCACCGCAGCGAGCATTGGGTGATTATCGGTGGTACGGCGAAAGTAACGATTGGTGAATCGGAGCAAATGGTGCATAAAAACCAGAGTGTATTTATACCGCCCTCCACCAAACACAGGTTGGAGAATCCCGGCAAGATGCCACTTGAAATAATCGAAGTGCAGAATGGTGATTACCTGGAAGAAGATGATATTGTAAGAT
>JAAYSF010000051.1 GCA_012523975.1 Veillonellaceae bacterium | reverse complement strand
GTGGCGATAGCTATGGGGTTCCACCTGTTCCCATACCGAACACAGTAGTTAAGCCCATATACGTCGAAAGTACTTGGCTGGAAACGGCCTGGGAGGATAGAGAGTCGCTGGTTAATTAGCACTTGCCTTATGGTAAGTGCTTTTTTGCGTTCCATAAAATATTTTAGAAATATTTGTAATAGTATTACGCTTGGTCACGTATATTTATAGCAGATAAATTGAATTAAGCGGAGAGAGAAATTTAGAGAATCCGAAGCATGAACACACCTAGGTGTTCTGATTTGGGTTCTCTTTTTGTCTTAATATAAACATTTAAACTATTCTGCGGACTTATAAGTTTGGAGAGGGATACAAAGCATCCTATAAGGTGCCGAGTGGAAGTTTGCTTGGAAGGGGGGAGGCCAAAAAGATTAAGATTTGCCAATATCATTTTTGGTGATCCATTAATTAATTGGGAGGGTTAGAGATGACGAACTTATTTGGTGAATTTATGGGAACTATGATGCTAATGGTTTTAGGCTGTGGTGTTGTTGCGAGCTGTTTATTGAAGAAAACTAAGTCAGAAGGCTCCGGGTGGATGGTTATAACAACGGGCTGGGGATTTGGAGTTATCATGGGGGTATTTGTAGCTGTAGCAACAGGCGCTCCTCAAGCTGATCTTAATCCGGCGGTTACATTAGCAAAATACTTGATGGGCGGTATCTATACTTTGCCGCAGGCTATTATGACTATGTTTGCTGAATTAGCAGGCGGTATTGTAGGCGCAATTATTGTGTGGCTGGCGTTCTTACCACATTGGGAAATTACTGAGGATAAAGCAACAAAACTAGCTGTCTTTTGTACAGCTCCGGCAATTCGCAAAGCTCCCGCTAACCTGCTCTGCGAAATTATTGGAACTATTGTACTCGTTTTTGGGATATTCTGCATATTCTCTAAATCGGTTGGCGCAATTCCTGCAGGTTTAGGGCCTTATTTAGTAGGTGTATTGGTATGGGCCATTGGCCTAAGCTTGGGTGGTCCTACTGGATATGCTATTAACCCGGCTCGGGACTTGGGACCTCGTATCGCTCATGCTATTCTGCCGGTTGCCGGTAAGGGCGGATCGGATTGGGGTTATTCCTGGATACCTGTGGTTGGCCCGATGATTGGCGGTGGAATTGCATTTGTCATAGCTCGAGCAGCTGGTATAGTGTAGATAAGAGGTTAATAAAAAATTGCAAATGTAAGTGTTAAAAATTATTGATATTAAGGGAGAGATGAAAATGAGCGATAAATATATCTTAGCGCTAGACCAAGGAACAACTAGTTCGCGTGCTATTTTGTTTGCCAAAGATTCGAGTATCGTTGCTGTTGCACAAAAAGAATTTACGCAGATTTTCCCTAAAGCCGGTTGGGTTGAACATAATGCCGAGGAAATATGGGCTACTCAGATCGGCGTGGTTGCCGAAGTAATTGCAAAAGCGGGAATATCAGCTGCCGATATTGCCGCAGTTGGTATTACAAATCAGCGTGAGACTACAGTTGTATGGGATAAAAATACCGGCAAGCCAGTATACAATGCAATCGTGTGGCAATCACGCCAAACGGCCGGAATATGCGAAGAACTAAAAGCCAAAGGTCTCGAGCCAATGTTCCGCTTTAAAACAGGCTTAGTAGTTGACGCGTATTTCTCAGGCACAAAGGTTAAATGGATTCTGGATAATGTTGAAGGGGCACGTGCCAAAGCCGAAGCCGGTGACCTGCTGTTCGGTACAATTGAGACATGGTTAATTTGGAAACTAACCGGCGGCAAAGTTCATATAACTGATTATTCGAATGCTTCAAGGACTTTAATGTTCAATATCCGTGAACTTAAGTGGGACGAAGAAATACTAAAAGAACTCACCGTACCGGCATGCATGCTGCCAGAAGTTAGGCCGTCTAGTGAAGTTTATGGTTATACTGATCCGAGTGTTTTCCTTGGCGGCAGTGTTCCTATTGCCGGAGCTGCAGGCGACCAGCAGGCAGCCTTATTCGGGCAAACTTGCTTCCAACCGGGGATGGCGAAAAATACTTATGGTACCGGTTGTTTTATGCTTATGAATACCGGCAGCCAGGTATATGAATCTAAGCATGGCTTGCTTACTACCATTGCCTGGGGCATTAACGGCCGGGTCGAATACGCCCTTGAAGGCAGTATCTTTGTAGCCGGCTCTGCAGTTCAATGGCTGCGTGACGGACTGCGGGTGATCGACTCCGCCCCTGATTCAGAGTATTATGCCAAGAAAGTTAAAGACGCTGACGGTGTATATGTAGTGCCGGCGTTTGTTGGACTTGGTGCACCGTACTGGGACATGAAAGCCCGTGGTGCAATATTCGGCTTAACCCGCGGCACTAATAAATCGCATCTTGTAAGGGCTACGCTTGACTCGATGGCATATCAGACCAAAGACGTCCTGAGTGCAATGGAAGGAGACTCCGGCATTAGGCTGCAAGCCCTTAAAGTCGATGGCGGCGCAGTCGCCAATAATATCCTTATGCAGTTCCAGGCTGATGTACTACAGGTGCCAGTTGACCGGCCGCAGGTCATTGAAACGACAGCCCTTGGCGCAGCTTATCTGGCCGGCCTCGCAGTTGGGGTATGGACCAGTCAGGAAGACTTAATAGATAACTGGAAATTGGATAGACGTTTCGAGCCGCAGATGGCTGAGGAAGAGGTTGCAAAGCTTTATAAGGGCTGGCAGAAGGCCGTCAAGCGGACATTTGACTGGGAAGAATAGTACAGAGGAGATACTAAAATGGAAAAGGCATCCGTAGTAGTTATCGGCGGGGGTGTGACTGGGATCGGGATTCTGCGTGACTTATGCATGCGGGGTGTTGATGCGCTGCTGATAGAGCAGCGAGATTTAGCGCATGGAACAAGTTCGCGATTTCATGGCCTGTTACACAGTGGCGGACGTTATGCCGTAAAAGACGCGGAGGCAGCCAAAGAATGCATCGAAGAGAATAGTATTTTACGAAGGATTGGCAAACATTGCGTAGAAGCTACCGAAGGCTTTTTCGTTAGAACCGTTGATGATGATGCTCAATTCGAGAGAAAGTGGGTTGCAGCTTGCCATAAGGTCGGCATACCGGCTGCGGAAGTTTCCCCGAGTGAAGCATTGCGGCTTGAACCAAATTTAAGCTCAAGAATAAAAGCTATATATCGTGTACCTGATGCAGCCATTGACGGTTTCAGGCTTGTATGGCAGAATGCGGCTTCGGCGCAAAAATACGGCGGACGGATTAAAACCTATTGCGAAGTGCTTGGTATAGAGCACAGCAATGGCAAAATAAGCGGGGTGAAAATCCGTAACGTGTTAACAGGCGAGACAGAGAATATTGAGTGCGACAGTATTGTAAGTGCAGCCGGTTCATGGGCCGGAAAGATAGCAGCCCTCGCTGGAATCAACGTACATGTTCAGCCTGATCGAGGAACGCTGGTAGCTTTTAATCATCGAATTACAAGTCGGGTAATAAACCGGCTGCGACCGGCCGGGGATGGAGACATTTTTGTGCCGCATGGTTCGATAACTATATTAGGTACGACTTCCTCACCAGCCGAACAACCGGACGATACAGTACCATCAACTGAAGAAGTTCTGAAGATGCTGGATATTGGCGAGGCTTTGTTTGATGATTTAAAAGACTATCGCATTTTGCGGGCCTTTACCGGGACACGTCCGCTGTATAGCGCCGACCCTAATGCTACAGGACGGGGCGCCTCACGTAATTTTGTTATCCTTGACCATAGTAATGATGGGCTTAGCGGTTTTTTCAGCATTGTTGGCGGTAAACTAACAACTTTCCGACTGATGGCTGAAAAGATGACCGATGCTGTTTGCAAATATTTAAAGATAAATGCAGCATGTCGTACTGCGCTTGAGCCGTTGATTGAGGACCCGCCGCCAGAGCTGATTACGAAAGCCCGATCCTATTTTCCGGCTTACGGAACTAATCTCGCTGCCTCACGATTGGGAACAAGCGGTTTGGAAAGGGTGGTCAAGCGCATGCAAGACCACCCCGAAACCCGCCAATTATTATGTGAGTGCGAGAATGTAACAATAGCAGAGATGATTGAGGCGGCTTCGGATAGTTTCACCTATTCGCTAAGCGACGTTCGCCGAAAAACGCGAATTGGAATGGGAACCTGTCAGAGTGCTTTCTGTACTTACCGCAGTGTAGGCGAAGCCAGTGAGCTTGGCTTTGCCCAGGATTCCACCACGTTGTTTAAAGAAATCCTTGAAGAACGTTGGAAGGGCATTCGGCCGGTTTTATGGGGTAATGCCATCCGCGAGGCCGAACTCATGCGCGGAATTTATGGAGGCAGTCTGAATATACAGTGACTAGCCGAAATATTTTAAAGCCTAGCCCGATTCCGAGCTTAAGCGTCGGAATCGGGCTAGGCGATAAATGGGGCGATAAGATAATGCGGAAGAGTGACATTGTTGTAATTGGCAGTGGTTTAGCAGGTCTTGTTGCAGCCTCGACAGCGGCAGGGCAGGGCAAAAAGGTTACTCTTTTAGCGCAAGGCGCAGGGACACTCACAATTGCCGGAGGTATAATCGATATTCTTGGCTGCCTGGGTGATGGAAGCCCGGCAAATAATCCGATTGCCGCCATTCCCAGACTGGCACAAGAGCATCCCTATCGTAAGATTGGTGTTGAAACAGTAGAAGAAGCTATTAATTATTTCCTTAAGATATGCCAAGAAGAAGGTTATCCGCAAATTGGCAGCTGTAATCAGATACAATGGATACCGACTGCAGCGGGGACCTTGAAACCGACTTGCATAGTGCCTAGAACCATGGATATCAGTAGTCTTGAAAAAACAACAAACAGAATAATCGTAGGCTTTAAATATCTCAAAGACTTTTATCCCCGGTTAATTGCCCAAAATCTAGCTGCTATGCCTGGTTATGGCGGCAATTATGAAATCGTAACGATAACTCCTCCATTTGGCGGCCGCGATTTAAGCAACCTTGATATTGCGCGTTGGCTGGAAACAGATGAAGGACTCAAAGAATTTGCTGTTCAGCTTAGTCAAAAAGTGAAGCGGGGCAGTTTGCTAATCATGCCGCCGGTGCTCGGTACAAGTCCTGATTATAGGATTCTTAATTGGCTTAAAAAGAACCTTGAGTGCTATTTGCTGGAAACTGTGACGATACCGCCAGCAATAACCGGACTAAGGCTGCGCAGTTTGCTTATCAATCATGTGAAAAAGCTAGGTGTAAAAGTTATTGAGCAGGCTGTGGTAACCGGGTCGGTGATTGAAAACGGCAGATGCCTAGCTGTAGTGACTGAGAGTGCTGACCGTCAGCGTTCTTATTATGCAAAAAGTTTTATCCTGGCAACCGGCGGAATTTATGGCGGCGGACTTATTGCCAACTCTGATCAGGTGATAGAACCGATTTTCAACCTGCCGGTTAAAACTCCTTTAGAGCGGGATAATTGGACGAATCAGACATTATTTTCAAATCGGGAACAGCCATTTGCTAAGATTGGCATAGCAGTCGACCAGAGAATGCGGCCGATTGATGAAACAGGAACGACGATTTTATCAAATGTTTGTATCGCCGGTCGTACTTTAGCCGGCTACGACTATTGTTTCGAAAAGTCCGGGAATGGAGTCGCTGTTTCATCAGGATATAAAGCAGCTATGTCGGTCTAAGGGGAGAGGTACAATGAAGAAACATCTGAATAATCCGGATAAATGCACAGCTTGTACTGTTTGTGTTGCTCATTGTCCTGTAGCAGCAGCGACTCCTAATTTCCGCGGCCCGAAAATGGTTGGGCCAGCCTTAGAGAGGATGCGGTTATCGCAGGATGACTATGAGCCGTCATTAGATTATTGCACAAACTGTAAGAATTGTGATATAGCTTGTCCGTCCGGTGTACCGATTTCAACACTTAATATGCTGGCCAGAGCAAAATATTATAAAAGTTTTAAACCTAAGCTGAGAGACCGTCTGCTTTCGCATGGGGAGCGCATGGGCAAACTAAGTGAATCTCTCCCGGCTGTTTTTACGAATATGGGAATGGCAATTGGGCGTAAGTTAGGGCTGATGGACTTAGTCGGTATTTCCGATAAAGCGCCAATACCCCATTTTGTCGGCAAGTCGTTTATAAAACAGTTTAAAATGCTGCGCCAGCAAAGCTATCCTGATAAAGTGGTGTTTTATGTTGGTTGTTATATAAATTTTAATGATCCGCAAGTTGGTTTGGATATTGTAGCGGTAATGCAGGCCAATAAATACGAGGTGATAGTTGACGAAGCTTTCGCATGCTGCGGGTCGCCCTTGATTGTAAACGGCTTTTTTGACGAAGCTAAGCAAAATGTTCATCAGAATACTCAAACTTTACAAAAGTGGATCGATCTTGGCTATCCGATTATTATGGGTTGCACGAGCTGTCTTTTAATGTTGAAGCAGGAATATCAGGAATTATTCGCTTCTGAACAGGTTAATGAGAATGCCAAACATTTATATGATGCGTCAGAATTTCTACTAAAACTTCATGACGAAGGGCGGCTGAATACTAATTTCAGCCTATTAAATGAGCGGTATCTATACCATGCGCCTTGCCATCTGCGAGTTCAAGGAATGGGTCTGCCAGCGCTTGATTTGCTGGGAATGGTACCGGGCCCTACAACTCAAGATGTTGATGCCGGCTGTTGTGGGATTTCCGGCAGTTATGGACTTAAAGCAGATAAATATGACATTGCAATGAGGATTGGCCGAAAGCTTTTTGATAAGATTAAGGCCAGCAAAATAGACGCTGTTATCTCAGAGTGCGGAACATGCCGGCTGCAAATCGAGCATGGTTCAGGAGCAACGACATGTCATCCGCTATCGGTTTTACGGAGAGCATATGAGAAAAATAATCAAACTTAGTATAAAAAAGTCTTGACCCCCGCCACTTAATCTGTTACTATAAACAAAAATCAGTTATTACTTTGTATAATGGAAGTGTGCCTAGGGTTCCGGCTGAAAAGCGCAGGTCCAAGCGGCACAGGGCTCTTAAATGAGCCAACACCGTGGGTATAAAAGACCCTTGCGGAAAGTTCCATCATGGATTTTTCGTGAGGTTTTTTTTAGTTAGAAAATAATCAGAATATGAAACGTAAAAAGTTATGATTGGGAACATTGGTGACGGGATTGTAACAGAGAGCCGATGGCTGGTGGAAATCGGTACGATCCTTTACTGAACGCTCGCCCATGAACTCTTTTGCTGAATGTATATTGCATACTAAGTGTGGTATATTTTAGGCAAAAGCGGTGGTTCCGTTACAGCCAGCCGAAGATATTCGGCGCAATGAGATTCAAGTAGGGTGGTACCGCGTTGTTAACGCCCCTATTGGCAGGAAACTGCCAATAGGGGCGTTTTATTTTTTACCTTTTCTACCCCAGCACTAATAATTAGGAGGCGATTTTTATGGATACTAGAGTAATTAAAATTTTTGACACGACATTACGCGATGGCGAACAAACACCAGGTGTTTGCCTTGATGTACGCGAGAAAATTGAACTGGCTCAGGCATTAGCAAAACTGCGGGTTGATGTAATTGAGGCTGGCTTTCCTGTTGCCTCGCCCGGTGATTTCGCTGCAGTCAGCCAAATAGCGGCGGCTGTGAAAGGTACAGTAGTAGCGGGTTTAGCAAGAGCAGACAAGAAAGATATCGATGTTGCAAGGGAGGCACTGCGTCAGGCTGAAAATCCTAGGATTCATGTTTTCCTAGCATCGAGTGATATTCATCTTGAATATAAACTCAAAATGACCAGAGACGAAATGCTGGCGCGAGCAGTAGAAGCTGTTCGTTATGCAAAGAAGTTCACCTCAGACATTGAATTTTCATGCGAGGATGCCTCACGGTCGGATTGGAATTTCCTTACCCAAGTTTATAGCGCCGTTATTGCGGCAGGTGCTAATGTAATTAATGTCCCCGATACCGTTGGTTATTCGACGCCGGGCGAATTCGGCGCACTGATTGCTCATTTGAAGAATACTGTTAGTGATATCGACAAGGCGGTTATCAGTGTCCACTGTCATGATGATTTGGGGATGGCTGTTGCAAATTCGCTGGCTGCTATCGCTAACGGCGCCAGGCAGATTGAGTGCACTGTCAACGGAATCGGTGAACGGGCCGGAAATGCCGCGATGGAAGAATTAGTAATGGCCTTAGCAACCAGAAAAGAGTATTACCAGGCCGTGACTAATATCGATACTCGTCAGCTATACCGCACTTCGCGTCTAGTGAGCGGCTATACCGGAGTGGTCGTTCCGCCTAATAAAGCCATTGTAGGTGATAATGCTTTTGCCCATGAATCAGGCATTCATCAACATGGAGTTTTAAACAATCCTCTCACTTATGAGGTTATCAGACCGGAAACGGTTGGGGTCAGCCAAAACGCCATCGTGCTTGGAAAACACTCAGGCCGGCATGCTTTTGAGGATAAAGTTACCCGTCTTGGCTACGAATTAACCGACAAAGAGATTAGCGCCATCTTTAAAGAGTTTAAGGAACTTGCTGATCGTAAGAAAGTTGTCTATGACCGTGATATTGAAGCCCTAATTGCTGATTATCAGCATGCCATTGATGAACATTTCCGGCTGGCTTATCACCATGTTGCGAGCGGCAATCAGATGGTCGCAACAGCTTCGGTACGGTTAGAAACAGATGGTGGTGTCGTTGAGGAGGCCAGCTGCGGTTTTGGTCCGGTTGATGCAACATTCAAGGCAATCGAGAAAGCTGTCGGTTTTACAATTCGTCTTAAAGATTATCAATTAAAAGCTGTTACTTCAGGTGAGGACGCGCTTGGCGAGGCTACAGTATGGCTGGAGCAAGACGGCCGTACATTTATCGGACGCGGTCTCAGTATTGATGTAATAGAAGCAAGCGCCCGGGCGTATATCAATGCCGTTAATAGGATTATGGCTGTCTGCGGGTGCCCGAAGCAGAATGAAGCAGTGGGGGGAATATAAGAATGGGAATGACAATGACCGAAAAAATCATGGCTCGTCATGCACAGCTGCCGGCAGTCGAGCCTGGCCAATTAATTGAGTGCAGCGTTGATGTAGTGTTAGCTAATGATATTACCTTTCCGCCAGCGGCAAAAGAGTTTGAAAAAATCGGCAAACCGGTATTTGATACTGACAAGATTGTCCTGGTTCCCGATCACTTTACGCCTAACAAAGATATTAAATCCGCTGAGATGGCTAAAATTATGCGGGAGTTTGTCAAGAAACACAAAATCAACAACTACTTTGAGGTCGGCAGAATGGGAATAGAGCATGTGCTTCTGCCCGAGCAGGGCTTGGTAGCGCCCGGTGAGGTGATTATCGGCGCCGATTCTCACACCTGTACCTATGGCGCGGTTGGGGCTTTTGCCACCGGGGTTGGATCTACCGATGTCGGAGCGGCAATGGCAACAGGCAAAGCTTGGTTTAAGGTACCTCCCAGCATAAAAGTAGAGCTAACCGGAGAGCTGCCCCAATGGGTGACCGGCAAGGACGTTATTTTAACGCTTATCGGTGAAATCGGAGTAGATGGCGCCCGGTACCAGTCTTTGGAGTTCTGCGGCGACGGTGTAGCCGCTTTGACGATGGCCGACAGGCTGACGATTGCTAATATGGCAATTGAGGCCGGGGCGAAGAATGGGATATTCCCAGTTGATAAGATAGCAATGGAATATATAAAGACTAGAGTTAAGAAGGATTACCAGCCGGTAACAGCTGATGATGATGCCCGTTACTGTCGAACAGTAAAAATTAATTTAAGTGAACTAAAACCAGTGGTAGCCTTCCCGCATTTACCCGAGAACGTTCACCCGGTTACTGAAATTGATGAGGTGATAATTCAACAGGTGGTCATTGGCTCTTGTACCAACGGGAGATTAGAAGACTTGGCTCAGGCAGCAGCAGTACTGAAGGGAAAAGCTGTCCACCCGGATGTGCGGGCTATAATTATCCCGGGTAGTCAGCAAGTTTACCTGCAGGCTATGGAAGCAGGCTATATTGAGACCTTTATCAAGGCCGGCGCCGTCGTCAGCACCCCTACCTGCGGACCGTGTTTAGGCGGTTATATGGGAATCATGGCAGCCGGGGAACGGGCGGTTTCAACAACAAACCGCAATTTTAGGGGCCGGATGGGCCATGTTGACAGTGAAGTTTATTTGGCAGGGCCGGCCGTAGCGGCGGCAAGTGCAGTTCTCGGACGGATCGCTGCTCCATGGGAGGTATTAGCATGATTCTTGAAGGGAAAATCTGGCGTTATGGCGACAATGTTGATACTGATGTTATAATTCCGGCTCGGTATTTGAACACCTCAGATCCAGCTGAACTGGCTAAGCACTGTATGGAGGATATCGATCCCTCGTTTGCCGATGCGGTGCAGCAAGGTGAAATTATTGTTGCAGGCCGGAACTTCGGCTGCGGTTCATCACGGGAGCACGCGCCGGTGGCAATCAAAGCTGCGGGCATTACCTGCGTGATTGCCGATAGTTTTGCGCGGATATTCTATCGAAATGCCATCAACATTGGCTTGCCGCTTATTGAACTTGGCGATGCGGTTAATCATTTTAACAACGGTGACCAGATAAGAGTCGACGCTGCAGCCGGAAAAGTAGAAAATGTTACAACCGGTGAAGTATTCCAGGCTCCTTCATTGCCGCCGTTTATTCAGAAAATTGCTCAAGCCGGGGGCTTGATCAATTTTGTAAAGGAGGAGCGGTAGTGAATAAGAACATCGTAGTAATTCCGGGCGATGGTATTGGACCTGAGATAACTGAACAAGCAGTAAAGGTTTGTCAGGCAGCCGTCCGCAATAGCGGGGTTAGTTTGAACTTCGAAACTAAAGCTGCGGGCGGCGACGCCATTGACCGTTATGGTAAGCCTTTGCCTGAGGACACTGTAAATAGCTGCCTATCTGCTGATGCTATTCTTCTAGGGGCAGTTGGGGGGCCGGCTTGGGATAATGTTGCGCCGGAACTGCGGCCCGAAAAGGCCATTCTAGGACTAAGAAAAGCACTTGGATTGTATGCCAATCTCCGTCCCATCAGGGTTTTTCCTGCTCTTGCGGGCTTTTCGCCGCTAAAGCCTGAGGTTGTGACTGATGTTGATATGGTAATAGTCCGGGAGTTAAACGGTGGCATCTATTATGGTCCTCGGTCGGAAGCCAGCCTTGTTGGAGATGTAGAGCAAGCCTGGGATACAGAAATCTATAATGACCAAGAAGTAAGCCGGATTGTCAAAATGGCCTGCCGAATCGCTGAAATGAGACGTAAATCGGTAGTTTCAGTCGACAAAGCTAATGTTCTAGCCTCATCAAGATTATGGCGTCGGACTGCGGAGAAAACGGTCAAGGCCTTCCCTGATGTCCGCTTAAACCACCTTTATATCGACAACTGCGCGATGCAGTTAGTCTTGGCTCCGTCAAACTTTGATGTTGTTGTTACCGGCAATCTTTTTGGTGATATTCTAAGTGATGAAGCGGCGGTTATTACCGGCTCAATTGGTATGCTGCCTTCAGCCAGTATTGGAGATGGGCCTGGCCTATATGAACCAATTCATGGTTCAGCGCCTGATATTGCCGGCCAGGGTATTGCCAATCCGCTGGGGACGATCTTATCTGCAGCAATGATGTTTCGCTATTCGCTTGATCAAGCGGCAATAGCTGATAAAATTGAGCAGGCGGTGGAAAAGGTATTAGAGGCAGGCTATCGTACGTCCGATCTTTATAGACCGGGTTGTATCAAAGTCACAACGCAGGAAATGGGCGAGCAAGTAATGAAATACTTATAAGTTGGTAATAAAACCGTGCCGCATAAATAATTGCGGCGCGGTTTTTATTAGCGCTGATATGCGCTGTACAAAGTTGTGCCAGCAAGGCGGGTGTAGTATAATCATTTCGATTGGCTTAAGCGGGAGGGTGAAATGATATGACAGACGGTTTTATTACGGCTTTATCGTACGCATTGTCTCAAAATAGAAAAAATGATGCAGACAGCTACGCCTTCTTTCGCGCCGCTGTTCTAATTCCCCTGATAGTTAATAAGGGTGAGTTACAAATATTGTTTGAAGTAAGATCTAAGCGACTCAACTGGCAGCCAGGTGAAATATGTTTTCCCGGCGGTAAAATTGATAGAATGGATTGTTCGCCGGTTGACGCTGCTGTTCGTGAAACTGTTGAAGAACTGGGAGTGCGCAAAGAACAAATTAAAATAATTGGCAGTCTTGATGAAATAATCAGCCCGATTGGTGTTAGGCTGTATCCGGCTGTTGGTCAGTTGAGAGCAGACAGCCTTTCCCTAAATAAGGCAGAGGTTGCTGAAGTATTTACTGTTCCGATAAAGTGGCTGCTAGACGCTAAGCCAAAAGAAGCTATCATGGAAATGGGAACAAAACCGCTGAAGGATTTTCCGTTTGAACTTTTGCCTGAATATCCGGCTACATGGCGGGCACGCAGGACGTATCCGGTACTTTTCTATCAATATAATAATTATGTAATTTGGGGGATTACCGCCTATGTACTTAATAAATTTGTCAATATGATAAAAGATGCGCCTGACTATGCTCGTTTTTGAACAGTCTAGGTAACATAAAATCAGCCCTCCGTGTGTGCGGAGGGCTGATTTTATGTTATAGAAGGTAATTTTCTTTTAGATTGGTGACTCGGCAATACGCCAGTTTTGGCCATGGATAGCTTTATTATAAATTTCGCCGATTGTCTCAAAAATAGTTGCCCGCTTAATTGTCCGTTTTTTTGTAAGGCGGGAGAACTTAAACCATTTTCCTTCAATTGAGAGCTGATATAGGCAGTTATTTATCTCTAATCGTATCGTCTTACTTGGGGACTTATGAAGCGCTGTTTCAATCTTTTTTACTGACATCCAGTCTAAAGGAAGTGCCTGGGACATAATTGAGTTATTCATGGCATACGCTCCTTCGGTATATAGTAACTTGGTTCTGTGACTCGATTATACCATTGGACAGGCTTGAATGCCTGAGATGAATAGGGCTAAAAAAACAACTGTAGCAAATTCTGAGCGTCAAAAACGAAGGATTAGCAATTAAAACACAAAATTCTGACTATTTTCACAATATTACAGTTGTTGACGCTGAATAAGGGGGATTAAAGGTGTAAAACCGAGATAATAAGATGTTGTAATAAGCTATTAAATCAGAACTGTTGTATACATAATTTCTAATAATTTTAATATAGATTTTCTTGACGGTTTTTGCTATACTACGTAAGTAACAAATAAACACATTATGTTAACTAAATGCATTGACTTTAGACTGCAAAGGAGGATTAATTATGGCAGAACCAAAAAAAGGCGGAATCGGCTTAGCTACCCAGATTTTTATCGCTCTTGTTCTTGGTGTTATATTCGGTTATTTGTTCCCTAATTATGGACAAGCCCTAAAACCTGTTGGTGATATATTTATCCGTATGATTAAGATGATTGTTGTCCCATTGATCTTCAGCTCATTGATTATGGGTATTGCCGGTACGGGTGACTTTAAAAAGCTTGGCCGGCTAGGCGCAAAAGCTGTTCTCTGGTTTGAAGTAGCGACAACAATTGCGTTATTCGTTGGTCTTGCTGTTGTAAATATCCTGCAGCCTGGTGTTGGGGTACCAATTACTGCAAGTGATGCCGGTGCTGTCGGAACAGCAGCAAAGAAATCTGTTGATATGATGCAGATGTTGATTAACATTGTTCCGACTAACGTTGTTGATGCCGCAGCTCGCGGTGATATGCTCCAAATTATTTTGTTCTCCTGTTTCTTCGGTGTAGCGGCGGCTGCTATGGGTGAAAAAGGCAAGCCTGTTGTTGACCTAGCAATCAGCGTTGCTGAAATTATGTTCAAGTTTACTGAATATGTTATGAAACTCGCTCCGATCGGTGTTTTCGGCTCAATTGCTTACACTGTAGGCAAGTTTGGTTTGGTAATGCTTATTCCGCTTGCTAAACTAATCGGTTCATTGTACTTTGCGCTAATATTCTTTATCGCGCTTGTTGCGATCTTCGCATCACTTGTTACCCGCGTTAATTTCCTCCATCTGCTTCGCGCGATCAAGCAACCTGTTCTGCTTGCATTTTCTACTGCAGCCAGTGAAGCTGCACTCCCGATTGCTATGGAAAAACTTGAGAAGTTTGGTGTGCCTAAGCATATTGTAACCTTCGTACTGCCGACCGGCTACACCTTTAACCTTGACGGTTCAACCCTCTACAGCGCTTTGGCGGTAGTCTTCATCGCTCAGGTATACGGCATTCATTTTCCGATAGAGACTCAGCTTCTAATGGTGCTTACGCTCATGCTTTCCACTAAGGGTATTGCGGCCGTTCCTGGCGCGTCGCTTATTGTAATCGCCGGTACTGCAGCAGCGTTCGGACTGCCGGTAGAAGGTATCGCAATCATTCTTGGTGTTGACCGTGTTCTTGATATGGCCCGTACAGCTTGTAACGTAGTAGGTAACTGTTTTGCGGCTGTAATTGTGGCTCGTTGGGAGAAGGAGCTTCCTGATGAGGTTCTCGCGGTATCTTATACTCAAGAGTATTAAAAATTAGTTAATAAATGATATAAACCGAGTCAGTTCAAGGAATTGACTCGGTTTATATTATATAAATCGAAAGGACGGTCCTAGTTTTTTCGCATAAGAAAGCTCTCGCCGCCAATACTAAAAAACAAAAAGTATTGGAAAGGGTGAAGGAACTTGCGTTTAAGCAGAATTGTTACCATACTTGTTTTAATAATGTTCATAATGACCACTGCTATTCTTCTCGGTGGCTGCAGTCAAGCGCCGGCACCTAAGCCTTCGCTGCCAATGGATCCGGTCAATGAAGGGTCTAAGGCGTCTGGCGATGCAGCAGCTCCGCTGCCGGCAAATATGGTAATAGGCTATTATGAGAATCCGTGGCCTAATACACCTGATCAGGTAGGCTCCTTTCCTAGCATGAAAGCTCATGCCAAGAGTATGAGCCATGTAGCTCCTTTCTGGTACAAAGCCACAAAAGAGGGCACCTTGGAAACAAAGGAGAGTCAACAGGTTTATGATACGGCTAAACAAGCCGGATTAAAAATTTTTCCCTTGATTACTTATAAAACCGGGGCCATTGAGATAATTCTAAGTGATCCTGCTATTCGGACTAAGACTATTGACAATATCGTAAAAGTGGTAAACGATAAACCATACGACGGTGTCAATATTGACTTTGAATTATTGAAACCGGCGCAAGAAAAAAATCTTACGGCATTTATGGCCGAACTTTATCCTAAGTTGAAGCAGCTTAACAAGACGGTAATTGTCTCAGTTTCCCCAAAAACCGATGTGCATGAGAGTGTGTATGCCGCTTATAATTACAATGAGCTGGCTAAAAATGCTGATTTTATTCAAGTAAGGCTTTACGATCGCCACTGGGCAGCCTCTAAGCCGGGAGCTATAGCACCGATTAGCTGGTATGAGGCCAATTTAAAATACGCTATTGAGCAGGTAGGTGCAAATAAGGTAATCGCCGGTATCAGCACATATGGATATAATTGGCCGGCCGAAAAAGGAAAAGAAGCTGAGACGCTCAAGTACGCGGATGCTATTGTCTTAGCCCATAAAAAGGACGCCAAAGTAATGTATGATGATAAAGAACAAGCGCCGTATTTCAAATATAAAGGCGGCGAAGCTTGGTTTGAAAATGATAAGAGTACAGCCGCCAAGTTGGACATTGTGGCAAAATATAAACCGGCTGGAATCGCAATCTGGCGGTTAGGTCAGGAACAACCAGAGATATGGCCGCTTGTTGAGCAAAAGTTCCCCAAGCAGCAGTAAGAAGCTCCCTGCCGGAATTATCCGGCAGGGTTTTTTCTGGCTATACTAGAATATATAAAATAACAAATTTCAAGAACGCGAGTGTGCTAACTGTATAGAAGTGGGCATAATAATTGATAGTTTGGGAGGTATTTATAATGGCAATTGTTGAGGTAACGGTAGTGCCGATGGGAACGGGTTCAGCCAGCATCAGTCATTATGTGGCTGCCTGTCATAAAGTATTGCATGAAGCCAATGATCTGAAGTTCCAACTGACGCCAATGGCAACAATTATCGAAGGGGATCTTAAACGGATTTTTGAAGTTATTCAGCAAATGCATGAAGTTCCGTTTGCTGCCGGAGCGCCGCGAGTATCAACATCGATTCGAGTCGATGATCGGCGTGATAAAGCACTTACAATGGAAGGAAAGATCAGAGCTGTCGAGGAAAAGCTTTAAAAGGAGGCTATATATGAAGCAAACGCTTATAGTTGAAGGAATGAGCTGCAGCCACTGCAAAAACGCTGTTGAAACGGCCGTTAAATCTTTACCGGGAGTTACTTTTGCCGAAGTAGATTTGGTGGCCAAGAAACTTACAGTCGATTTCGATGAGACTAAGACCGATATTGATCAAGTTAGAGCCGCCGTTGAAGATGCCGGCTTTGAGGTACCCTAAAAACCTTGACTGATTGTGTAGCATTTTGTTATACTATTACAAGCCCCCAAAATCGGGGGCTTGTTGCACTTTTGGAGCTATAACTTGCTAACTAGGTAAAATAGAAAGGGGTGCGCTTTATGCCGCGATTGGAAGAACGCCTGACACTAAAGCGACGGGCTCGTAAACGGCGCACATTCTCCATACTTCTTATCTTAATTGCGTTTTTGGCGGTTACGGCTGCTTCCTATTTTATGTTCTCAAACGCTTTAGATAAGAATACAACCAAACGAACCGAATCCGGTTTTATTTCAGCTCAGGATAAGGTAAATATTTTAGTAATGGGTGTTGACCAACGTTCAGAAGATGTTGGCCGATCAGATACTATGTTTGTGGTTACTGTTGATACTGACACGAAATCGGTAGCGCTTTTGTCAATTCCCCGCGATACAAGGGTTAGAATACCTGGCAACGGTTGGGACAAGATTAACCATGCTTATGCTACAGGCGGTCATAAGCTGACTCAGCAAGCTGTAGAAGGCTTGATGGGTATTCCTATTGACCATTATGTAATTGTTAATTTTAACGGTTTCCAAAAGATTGTCGATGCTGTCGGCGGGGTTGACATTAACGTGGAAAAACGGATGTACTACGAAGATCCTTACGACGGTGACGGTCTGGTAATTAACATTAAGCCTGGCCTGCAGCATATGGACGGCGAAACAGCTATCAAATATGTACGCTATCGTGACGGCGATGGTGACATTGGCCGTATCCAGCGTCAGCAGCAATTTATGAGGGCGTTGTTTGATGAAGTCGCCAGCCCGGCAGTAATTACCAAAATACCGGCAATTATCCGGGAGGTTAGCGCGACAATCGATACAGACCTATCTACAAGTGAGATGCTGAAGCTTGCGCAAATTCTCAACGAAGCCTATAAGCAAGGTCTCAAAACCGACATGGTACCGGGTAAACCTGCTTATATCAATGAAGTAAGCTATTGGTTGCCTGATTTAATGGCGCTTAGAAACCATATGGCCAATACGTTGGATGTTAAAATGGAAGACAAGTATGTCACTGCATCGCGCATTGCGGCTACCGAATATGAGACATCAATTCCGAAAGAAATGAAAGTTGTTGAAGTGCCTAAGGCTGTTCAGCAGCCCAAGGTGACAACTGAATCGAATAAGCCTAAGCAAACTAAAAAAGCCGACACTGCTGAGGCAACTACTAAAAAGCAGCCCAAAGCTTCGCCAAGCAAGGTGAAAGTTGAAGTGATTAATGCCAGTGGTTCAGCCGACGCCGGCACTAAAGCAGCTGCCGTGCTGCGGAGCCAAGGTTTTGAGGTGGTAGGGGTATCGACGCTGACTACACCTTACCCGAATACAGTAATTATTTCAAACAGTACCAGCAGCAACGTGTTGAATAAGTTCAGCGGGCTGCCGTTTAAGTACAAACTCCAGGTTAACAAGGATGAAGCTGCCGGTACGCAGGCGACAATCGTAATCGGCAAGGACTATATTAAGTAATATAGGCCATTTTTTCCTACCTTGTGTCTACAGCGAAAATAGCCCATAGGGGCTATTTTTTTGTCTATATTGTAATAATATAGATGACTTGGAAAGGAGCAGCGCAGTGTGGGAAACTGAACAGATGAGGCGAATCAAGATAATGGCTGGCATTGTGATTGCGGTCTTTTTGGTTTTAATTATCCGGCTTGCTTGGCTGCAGATTGTTCAGGGGCCGCAGTATAAGAAAATCGCTGAACAAAATCGAATTCGGCAAATTGTCACACAAGCGCCGCGCGGAACCATTTACGACCGCAACGGGGCGATTTTAGTCGGCAATCGCCCTAGCTTTGCAATTTCAATTATACCGGCTGAATATACAAATCGTGAGACTGCCACCCCTATTCTGGCCGAATTAACCGGTATTACGGTCGCAGAGATTGATACCATGCTGGCCGAAGGAACTGATTTTCCGTTAACACCTGTAAGAATCAAGCGTGATGCCGATGCCGCGCTTGTAACCAAAATCGAGGAGCGGCGGCGCAGTCTGCCAGGTGTTATTATTGAGGCTATACCGGTACGGTACTATGTTTACAATAATCTGGCTGCGCATATATTTGGTTATGTAGGTAAGATTAGCAGCGAAGAATATGCCTTGTGGAAAGAGAAAGGCTATCGGCCGAATGACCTTATTGGCAAAGACGGACTGGAACTTGAGTGGGAAGAAGTATTGCGGGGTGTTGACGGCGGTGTGCAGGTTGAGGTTAATGCGCAAGGCGAAGAATTGCAAAGATTGGGTATGATGCCGGCTGTACAAGGGGACGGCTTGGTTCTGACGCTTGACGCTAGTTTACAGAAAGCGGTTGAAGCCACTCTTCAATATTATATTGAGAACAGCCGAAAAAATGGTCAGCCTACCAAGGGCGGTAGTGCTGTCGTCTTAGATGCTAAAACAGGCGGGATACTGGCAATGGCCAGTTTGCCAGATTATGACCCCAATCTTTTTGCGGCCGGCATATCGGCTAAAGACTGGAAAAAGCTTATTGAAGACCCAAATTATCCGCTAACCAACCGAACTATACAAAGCCTCTACCCGCCAGCTTCGGTATTCAAAATTGTTACGGCAGCGGCCGCTTTGGATATGGGATATACAACAGCCGAGGAGATATTTGATGACAAGGGCGTTTATGTACTTGATGGCTGGAGTTTTTACGGTTGGAATACCAAAGGTCTGGGGAGGCTTAACATTGCCGACGCCCTAGCATGGTCAAGCGACCCGGCTTTCTATGAACTGGGTTATCGCTTGGGTATCGAAAATCTCGCAAGTTATGCCTTGACATTCGGATTAGGACAAAAAACCGGTATCAGACTGCGGGGCGAAGCAGCCGGGATAGTGCCGACGAAAAATTGGAAGTTGGAAAACTTCGAGGAAAGGTGGTATTCGGGTGAGACGCTGATTGCGGCCATCGGGCAAGGCTACTACTTGGTAACGCCGCTCCAACAAGCGCTTATTCTGATGGCGGTAGCCAACGGCGGTGTAATATACCGTCCTATGTTGGTTGATAAGGTAATTACACCCGAGGGCGTTATAAAAAATGATTTACAGCCGGAGGTGCTGAGAACTGTTTATCTTAAGCCACAGGATTGGGATACTATTCGCCAGGGGTTGATAGGTGTTACAACAAACGGCACTGGTACTGCTGTGTTTAGCGGTTTCCCTTATCAGGTAGTCGGAAAATCAGGTTCAGCAGAAACCGGGAGGGATGCAACGCATTCTTGGTTTTCAGCCTACGCCCCGGCTGATAATCCGGCTGTTGTGGTATCCGTGCTGGTTGATGAAGGCGGTGAAGGCTCGGCTGCGGCGGGGCCGGCCGTACGCAGGATATTGGAGGCCTATTTTGGAATAAATAACCCTCAGCCTGTTAAAACGCCGCCCAAGGGAACAACAGATTAGCTAGGCAAGAAAATCAATCTACCAAAAAGGATTTGGTATTTTAAGAGCGAAATACTTTCAGATGAGAAAGGGTGAGGTAGATGCCTTTCTATCCGGTTAATTTGCAGCTTGCCGGGCGTCGGTGTATAGTAGTAGGCGGAGGAACTGTGGCAGAACGCAAAGTAATGCCGCTTTTGAATGCTCGGGCCGACGTTACGGTAATCAGTCCGCAGTTGACGCCGCGCTTAGCACAGTTAGCTGAAGCTCGGCGTATTATTCATATTGCCAGGCTTTATAAATCCGGCGATTTGCAGGGCGCTTTTCTGGTAATTTGCGCAACAGACAGCAGCATTGTCAATGAGCAGGCTGCCGAAGAAGCACAGCAAATGTCGGCACTGCTTAATGTCGTTGATAATGCTGAGCTGGGTAATTTCAGCGTACCGGCTCAAGTAACGAGCGGCGATTTGTTAATAACGGTCTCAACAGGCGGAAAGACACCTGTAATGGCCAGACGCATTCGGGAAGAACTAGCAAGAACATATGGCCCGGAATATGGGTTATTCATAGATTTGTTAGGTAGGCTGCGCAGTGAAATGAAAGCGCAGCTGGCAACTTCCAAAGACCGGGAGAACTTTTGGCGGAAAAGCATTGACCAAGAGATTCTTGAACTCATAAGGCAAGGTAAGACTAAAGAGGCGGAGGATAGGGTCAAAAATGCAGTTAGCAGTATTGGGATTGAATCATAAAACCGCACCTGTTGAAGTGCGCGAATGCTTCTCCTTTTCGGAGGAAGAAGTCAAATCAGCGCTGAAGCATTTAAATAGGTATGATGATATTAATGAATGCGTACTATTATCGACATGTAACCGAACCGAAATGTACGCTGTTGTAGATGACATTGAAGAAGCCTATCCACTAATGCAGAAAATTTTAGGCCGAGCGGCTATTAATTATGATAATGTCGAAGAATATCTTTATTTTTATACCGAAGAACAGTGTATAAATCACTTGTTTCGGGTAGCATCAGGATTGGATTCATTAGTTATAGGTGAAGGCCAGATATTGAGTCAGGTTAAGAAGGCTTACTCGATAGCCCGTGATGCTGAGACTACCAGCACGGTGCTTAATACATTATTTCACCGAGCTATTGCCGTCGGTAAAAAGGTGCGGACGGTCACCCGCATTGCCCATAGTGCAGTTTCGGTAAGTTATGCCGCGGTCGAACTGGCAAAAGAGGTTTTCGGCGACCTATCTCAGTCCAATGTCCTCATTCTTGGGGCAGGTGAAATGAGCGAGCTTACTGCTAAGCATCTGGTTGCCAATGGAGTTAAAACGGTATTTGTTTCTAACCGCCGCTTAGAACGGGCTGAAATTTTAGCGGAAAAGTTCAACGGTATCGCTGTGCCGTTTGAAGACTTCATGAAGTGCGCTGTTGAGGCCGATATAGTGATAACTTCAACAGGGGCTCCCCACTATATAATCAGATCCTGGGATGCCGCGCATCTGATACCTAAGCGTAATGGTAAGCCGATTATTTTTATTGATATTGCGGTGCCACGGGACGTTGAACCTGAGGTTGCGGCGATAAATGGCGTAAGTTTATATAATATTGATGACCTGGAAGCTGTAGTCGAATCAAACATGCGCCTTAGAGAGCAGGAAGCCAAAGACGCGGAAAAGATTATAGCCGAGGAAATGGATGAGCTTCTTGATAAGTTTCGCTATCTTTCTTTTCGGCCGATTTTAGCTCGCCTAACCGATAAGGCTGAGAAAATCAGGCAGCGTGAGCTAAAACGAGCCTTAGTGAAACTTACTGATATAACGGCGGACGAACGCAAGGTCATCGAGAGTCTTTCCAAGATGATTATCCGCAAGATGTTGCGTGACCCGATGGTCCGCATCAATGAGGCTGCCGGAACTGACCGGGAAGATTATTATCTTGATGCAATCTGCGAATTATTCAAACTTGAGACAATAAGGGAGAGCAAAAGTCGTGAAAAAAAATCTCGTTATCGGTACGCGCGGCAGTAAATTGGCGCTGTGGCAGGCGAATTACATTGCCGCTAAAATAGCAGAGCGGTATCCTGAGCTAGAGGTAACCATTAAACGGGTAACAACAACAGGGGATAGAATCCTCGATGTTCCGTTGGCTAAGATTGGCGGCAAGGGGCTGTTTACCAAGGAGCTTGAAACAGAGATGCTAGCCGGAGACATTGATTTGGCCGTGCACAGCCTAAAAGATATGCCAACCGAGCTGCCCGATGGACTGACCTTTGCGGCTATTACTGAGCGGGTTCATCCCGGTGATGCCTTAATCAGTCCTAAATATCAGACAATCGACAACCTCCCTCAGGGAGCAAAGATCGGGACGTCGAGTTTAAGACGTAAAGCCCAGCTGTTAAATTACAGGCCTGATCTGGAAATTGCCGACTTACGCGGCAATCTTGATACTAGGCTGAAAAAACTTGAGAACAACACATTTGACGCAATTTTGCTGGCGGTGGCTGGCCTAAAGCGGCTTGGCTGGGACGAGCACATCACACAAATTATCCCGGACGATATCTGCCTGCCGGCTGTTGGCCAAGGGGCTTTGGCGATTGAGGCCAGAAGTAACGATGCCGAGGTTTTAGCGATTTTAGATTTCTTGAATGATGATGATACCCGCCGAGCAGTAGAGGCCGAGCGGGCCTTTCTACGTGTAGTAGAAGGCGGTTGTCAGGTTCCAGTCGGGGTTTACGGCCAAGTTGAGCAGGATAGCTTACAAGTTCGAGCTGTCATATTATCAGTTGACGGTGTAAGAAAAGTTGAGGACAGCATAAAAGGCAGCCCTGCTGAAGCCGAAGAACTCGGTCAAAGTCTAGCTAATAGAATGCTGGCCGCCGGCGGCCGCGAAATTCTCGCAGAATTAAAATAGTATTAATTGAAAAAATTTATGAAAATATATTAAACCGGAGACTGGGTCAAAATGTTCAGATGCTCAGGCGCGAAATAGATGGGCGTTTTGCGTCGGTCTCCCCTTGGAGGTATTTATGAAAGGTTTAGTTTATTTGGTCGGCGCAGGTCCCGGCGATTATAAACTTATCAGTGTTAAAGCGCTGGAATGCATAAAAATAGCCGATACAATCGTATATGACCGGTTGGCTGATGACAGACTGCTGTCGCACGCTCGTCCTGATGCCGAAATGATATATGTGGGTAAGGCATCGAGTGCCCATACGATGAAGCAGGACGATATCAATCAACTGCTGGTTGATAAAGCTAAAGAAGGCAAGACGGTTGTTAGACTCAAGGGCGGCGACCCGTTTGTATTCGGACGGGGCGGCGAGGAAGCACTAAAACTCGTTGAACATGACCTGCCGTTTGAAGTTATCCCAGGTATTACCTCGGCAATTTCAGTGCCGGCCTATGCCGGAATACCGGTAACCCATCGCGGCATCGCGACATCGTTTGCCGTAATTACCGGTCACGAAGATCCAACCAAGGCTGAGTCCACAATCAAGTGGGACAAGTTGGCAACAGGTGTTGACACTCTTGTCTTTTTAATGGGCGTTGAGAATCTGCCGCATATCACAAGCAAACTGATCGAATTCGGTCGTCCTGCTGATACACCGGCGGCTGTTATCCGGTGGGGCACGAAACCTGAGCAGCGCGTATTAGTAACAACTGTCGGCCAGGCCGCGGCAGATGTTGAACAGCATAACATTACGCCGCCGGCGATTTTTATTGTCGGCGAGGTAGTCAAGCTGCGCAAAGAATTAGCCTGGTTTGATCGCAAACCGCTGTTCGGCAAGAAGATACTGGTTACCCGGGCGCGGGAACAAGCCAGCGCTTTAACGGCCAAACTAGAAAAGCTTGGTGCAGATTGTTCTGAAGCACCGGCTATTAAAATAGTGCCGCCAGATAGTTTTGCGGCGCTTGATGAAGCAATAACCAACTTACATACTTATGACTGGCTGATATTTACCAGCGTTAATGGTGTTGAATATTTCTACAAACGCCTGCATGCTGCCGGACGCGACACCCGGGCTCTGGCCGGTGCCAAGGTTGCGGCGATCGGCATCCAGACCGCTGAGCGGCTTAGACAATACGGTATTGTTGCCGACCTAGTGCCTGCTGAATTCAGAGCCGAAGGCATAATTGAAGTCATGCAGGATTTAATTGAGCCGGGAATGAAAATTTTGATTCCTCGCGCCCTTGTCGCTCGTGACATATTGCCGGAAAAATTCCGGGAAATCGGGGCTGCTGTCGACGTTGTGCCGGCATACCAAACAATAGCCGGCGAGGCTAATGGCGCGTATATTGCTGAGCAACTAAAGAATAACCAAATCGAAATGGTGACCTTTACAAGCTCGTCAACGGTAACTAATCTCCTTAAGTTATTAGGTGAAGACGGGGCTAAATTAGTAGCTAACGCCAAAGTTGCCTGTATTGGCCCGATTACGGCCGCTACTTGTCTGGAAAATGGCATTGAGTCTGATATTATTGCCGAGGAATTCACCATCAGTGGTCTTGTTAAGGAGATTGCCAAAATGTACGGGGAGGAATTATAAATGCCGGTTCCCTTCATTCGTCCGCGGCGGCTGCGAACTTCGGAAGGCATTCGCAGACTGGTGCGGGAAACAAGTTTAAGTGCAGATGATTTTGTTTATCCGCTGTTTATAGTGCCCGGCAAGGGCGTAAAGCGTGAAATAAGCTCATTGCCAGGCAGCTATCACTTGTCAGCAGATATGGCGGTGAAAGCGGCCGAGGAAGTATATGCCTTAGGCATTCCGGCAGTAATGGTTTTTGGGCTGCCGGAGTATAAAGATGAGCGCGGTACAAGCGCATGGGATATGAATAGTCCTGTCCAGCAGGCAATTATTCAAATCAAAGCTGCTGTGCCTGATTTGATAGTAATGAGTGACGTATGTCTGTGCGAGTATACATCTCATGGGCATTGTGGCGTGCCCATTGATGAGAAAATCGACAATGATTCCACGCTGCCACTGCTGGCCCAAACTGCCTTAAGCCATGCCTTAGCCGGGGCCGATATGGTCGCTCCCTCAGACATGATGGACGGCAGGGTGCAAGCCATTCGCGACCATCTAGATGAAAACGGTTTTAAAGATATCTCCATAATGTCCTATGCCGTAAAATATGCATCGGCCTATTATGGTCCGTTCCGGGAAGCTGCTGATTCAGCACCGCAATTCGGCGATCGCCGTTCCTATCAAATGGATCCGGCTAATGCCCGTGAGGCTATCAAGGAAGCCGAGCTCGATATCGCTGAGGGCGCTGATATTGTAATGGTTAAGCCGGCGCTAGCATATCTGGATGTTGTGCGTCAGGTGCGGGACAGCTTTACTGTTCCAATTGCGGCTTATAATGTTAGTGGCGAATATGCTATGGTAAAGGCGGCTGCCGCCAAAGGCTGGATTGATGAGAAGCGCACCGTCATGGAAACACTCTTGGGTATGAAGAGAGCCGGCGCGGATATAATTATTACATACCATGCCCTTGATGCGGCAAGATGGCTTAAGGAGTAAAGGAGGTACTAAAATGCCCTTTTCTTTAGAAAAATCAGCTCAGGCATTCGCTGAGGCTAAAAACTATATCCCGGGTGGCGTAAATAGTCCGGTAAGATCGTTTAGAGGGGTTGGCGGCACACCACCGTTCATAACCCGAGCGGCCGGTAGCAAAATGTACGATATCGACGGCAATGAGTATATCGATTACGTTTTGTCATGGGGACCAATGATTTTAGGTCATGCTCATCCCGCTGTAACCGAAGCGTTGCGGGAGGCTCTTTATTATGGCACAAGCTATGGCGCGCCTACTCTCCTGGAAACCGAACTTGCCAAACTGGTCACCGAAGCTGTACCGTCAATGGAACTGGTCAGGATGGTCAACTCCGGAACCGAGGCTACCATGAGCGTCCTCAGGCTGGCTAGGGCCTATACAAAACGCGGTAAGATTGTAAAATTCGCCGGCTGCTACCATGGACATCATGATAGTTTGCTGGTAAAAGCCGGCTCGGGGGCAACAACACTGGGGGTACCAGATAGCCCTGGCGTGACTGAAAATATTGCCAGCGGTACAATTACCGTAAACTATAATGATGCAGACGGTCTAGAGCAGGTTTTTGCCAAGCAGGGCGAGGAAATTGCCGCCGTTATCATCGAGCCTATTCCCGGCAACATGGGCTTAGTACTGCCTAAGGAAGGCTACTTGGCCAAAGTTCGTGAAATTACCGCCAAGTATGGCGCGTTGCTGATTTTTGATGAGGTTATGTCAGGCTTCCGAGCCGCATACGGCGGAGCGCAAGCGTTATTCGGCATTAAGCCGGACTTGACTTGTCTCGGCAAGGTAATCGGCGGCGGACTGCCGGTCGGTGCTTACGGCGGACGCCGCGACATTATGGAACATATTGCGCCAGCTGGGCCGGTATATCAAGCCGGAACCTTAAGCGGCAATCCGCTGGCCATGACTGCCGGAATTACGACCTTAAAAGTATTGTCGACCACTCCTGATATGTATAAACAACTAACCGAGAAGGCAGCCATTTTGAATGCCGGCATTTCGGCTCAGGCCGAAAAGTTTGGTTTCAAGCTGCAGTATCATCAGGCCGGCTCGATGTTCGGGATGTTCTTTAGTGATAAGCCTGTTTACGATTATGACAGCGCCAAGCAGTCAGATGTCGGAGCCTTTAATACCTACTTCCACGCCATGCTAGAGCAGGGTATTTATCTGGCACCATCGCAATTTGAAGCCGGCTTTATGTCAGCAGCACATTCCGATGAAGATATCGCTGCAACTATTGCGGCCAGCGCCAGAGCATTTGCCAAAGTGGCTGAGTATTACAAAACCCTTTAAAAAGGGTTTTGTTTTTTATCGATACTTGTTTCCCCGTGCTTCCGTGCCTTATCGGCCCATTCTGGAAAAAGCCGTTCCGTAGGACGGGAAATCGTGCAGCTTACGTTAAAAAATCCCGTTGTCTGAGCCGAAGTCGAGTTTAGGGATTTTAGTAAGCTGTGCGGTTTTCCAAGGCTTTTGGAAGATAGGGCCTAGACCCCGGCAGGATAGATTGTTAAGCAACGAAGAGACTTAGGTACCGGCAAGTTCTACTGATAGTATCAAGGAATGGACCACAGCTGCGAAGGTTGACTGCAGCTTATTATTATGCTATATATTAATCAATCGATTAATTAAACGGAGTGGTTCCAATGGATAAAGACTTACAGTCAAGAGAGCGCTTACTTGAAATTGCCGCTGGGTTATTTGCCCGTAAGGGATACGCGGCCGTTTCCATTAGGGAAATTGCACTAGCGGCAGGCGTTAACAGCGCTCTGATATCATATTATTTTAATGGCAAGCAAGGTCTGTACCAAGCAGTTCTTGAGATTGAAATATCACTAGTGCTTGCAATGCTTGACCGACTTAAGCAAACCAACCCTGATCCCTGTACCTTTTTACGAGGTTATGCGGTAGGTTTGGCTGAACTTCATATTGAGCGCCCCTCGCTGCTAAGATTAATCAGCGCCGAGCTAACTAATCCAACCGAATGCTTTGAGTCAGTTGTTAGGCCACGCATTCGTAAGATAGCCGATGATATTACTGCTGCAATTGTTCAAGGAATAGCGGCAGGAATATTTAGAGAAGATATCAACCCTTTGCTGGCAGCCTTGCAGCTTGCTGGTACAGTAAATTTCTTCTTTCTGGTGTCTCCGCTAGCTAATGCCTTTTTGGCAAGTGACGGCAGTCACAGGCACTCACGACAATATATCGTGCAAGCCATGGAAGTGTTTTTAAGCGGCATTCGCCGTAATTAAGATAAGGTGGTGGGAAAAAGATGCCTAGAAGAATCATTGCGGCTATTATTATTTTATTATTAGCGGGCTCAGTTACGGTATATAAGCTATATTTCAATAAGACGGACGGCATAACGGCAACGGGCACCATCGAGGTGACGCGCGCTGATATCACCCCCAAGACTAGCGGCTATCTTAAAGAGCTAAAAATTGTTGAGGGTGATAGTGTAAAACGCGGTCAGGTCGTTGCTACGATTAGCCGTCCCGATTTAGAGGCCCAGAAGTTAAGGGATGAGGCGGCGCTAGCAAAAGCTGTTGCCCAGCTGCGCGACTTAGAGAAAGGCGCGCGGAATCAGGAGATAGTTGAGGCGCGGGGCAGCGCTGCAGGCGCTTCGGCTGTTTATGAAAAAGCTAAAGCTGATTTTGATCGTTATCGGACCCTTCATCAACAGGGCGCCATTTCTGCCCAACAGCTCGATGCTGCCCGTTCTGCTTATGAGGTAGCCGCCAATAATCTTGCATCAGCGACAGCCCGTGCCAGCTTGGTTGAAGAAGGCAGCCGGCAGGATGCTATTGAAGCCCAGCGGCTTGAAGTCGAGCGCTCCAAGGCCGTTGTTGAGCTAGCGAAAACGGCGCTGGATGATACCATTCTGACCAGTCCGTTGGATGGACTGGTACTGACTAAAAATTATGAACCTGGGGAATTCGTTAACGCCGGTACGGCAGTGGCGACAATCGGTGATATGAAGGATTGCTGGGTAAAGATCTATGTTTCATCAACTCAGCTTGGGTTAATTAAAGTCGGCCAGCAAGTTGATGTCAAAGTAGACTCCTTCCCGGACCGAGTATTTAAGGGACAGATAAAAGAAATCAGCCAAAACGCTGAATTTACGCCTCGGCAAAGCATAACCCAGCACGAGCGGGCTAACTTAGTTTTTGCAGTAAAAGTAAAGGTTGCTAATGATGAAATGATCTTGAAGCCTGGCATGCCGGCCGATGTGGTAATTAAATGATCAGCCTCGATAATGTATCAAAAAGATTCGGCAGGATAACGGCTGTCGATAGCTTGTCGCTGGGGGTAAAAACCGGCGAAATCTTTGGCCTCGTTGGTCCTGACGGTGCAGGTAAAACTACAATAATCAGGATGATTATCGGGATACTGACGCCTGACAGTGGTGCTGTCAGTGTGTTGGGTGAGCATGTACTGGAAAAGATTAAGGGCAATATCGGCTATGTCCCGCAGAAATTCAGTTTGTACGGTGAATTGACGGTTATGGAGAACATCAGTCTCTTGGGGGCCTTGTACGGGGCAGATAAAGCCGACATTGATAAAATTGCCGAAGAAATTTTGACTTTGACTAAGCTCAAGCCTTTTAAGGATCGGCTTGCTGATAATCTGTCAGGCGGTATGAAACAAAAGTTGGCGTTGGCCGCCGGGCTTGTCCACAAGCCAAAGATACTATTTCTCGATGAGCCGACGACCGGTGTAGATCCCGTATCAAGGCGGGAGTTTTGGCAAATGCTGTACGGTCTTAATAAAGAGGGGATGACAATCGTTGTGTCAACGCCCTATATGGATGAGGCCGAGCTGTGCAGTCGGATTGCGTTTATGCACGACGGCCGGGTTATTGCCTGTGACACGCCAAAAGCGCTCTGCGCGGCTTATCCGCACAAATTGATCGAGCTTAAAACATCTGTCAAAAGACTAAAACCGATACTAAAAGACTGCGCTATTATGGATATCAGTTCGTTCGGGGATAGTTATCATCTGGTTGTAAGCGATGCTAACAAGGCGTTGCGTGAAATTAAGGCTGCACTTGGCCAGGCGGGAATAACTGACGCAACGCTCAAGCCTATCAGCCCGAGTCTTGAAGATGTTTTTGTCGCGCTAGCCGGTGAGGAGGTCTAAAATGTATGCCGTAAAGACAACCCAACTGACAAAAAAGTTTGGAGAGTTTATCGCTGTCGACCAAGTCGATTTGGCCGTCAAAAAAGGATCAATATATGGCTTTCTCGGTCCTAACGGATCAGGCAAATCTACGACTATTAGAATGCTGTGCGGAATATTATCCCCAACCTCGGGCAACGGTGAGGTGCTTGGACTAGACATTGCCCGCGACAGCGAGCTGATAAAGACCAAAATCGGGTATATGTCCCAGAAGTTTAGTTTGTATGATGATTTGACGGTACTTGAAAACCTTCGTTTCTATGCCGGTATTTACAGTTTGGCCGGAGCCGAGGCCAAGCAGCGAATCAAAGAAATGATTGGTATGGCTAACCTGGCAGGACGTGAGCATGAAATGACTGTAAATCTATCGGGAGGTTGGAAACAGCGGCTGGCACTTGGCTGCTCAATTTTGCATAAACCGGCGATTGTTTTTCTGGATGAACCGACGGGCGGTGTTGACCCCAAGTCACGGCGCATGTTTTGGGATATTATTTATGATTTAGCCGCCGGCGGCACAACCGTTATGGTAACGACGCATTTTATGGACGAGGCTGAGCATTGCGATGAAATCGGATTTATCTTTGAAGGAAAACTAATCGCCTCAGATACCCCACAAGCCCTTAAAGCGCGTGTACCAGGCAAACTGCTTTCATTAAGAGCCGATGACCCAATGGCCCTGCTGGCTAGAATTACCGCCGAGCAGGCCCCGTTTTTGGACGCCTATGTATACGGTTCAAGCCTTAGAGTACTGGTACAAGAAAACGACCAAGGCTATTATACAGACTATTCGCCGCAGGTGATTTCACCGTCCTTGGAAGATGTCTTTGTGAATTACGTCAAAAAAAGCCGCGGGGAGTTGATAAAATGAGGCGGCTTAAAGCTTTATTAATTAAAGAATTTATCCAGATGCGCCGTGACAGGCTTACCTTTGCCATGATGGTCGTAATGCCGATTATTCAGCTCTTATTATTTGGTTATGCCATCAATACCGATGTTAAACATCTGCCGACCGTTGTCTACGATCAATCGCTGCAGCAAGATGGGCGGGACTTCGTGTCAGCGCTGTCGGCGACCGAGTATTACGATATAAAGTATGTTGCGGCTAATTATCAGACCGTTACCGAGCTTATTGACAGCGGCAAAGCTAAGGTCGGAATTATCATTCCGCCTGATTTTACGCAAAACTTGAAACACGGCCGGTCAGCGGCGATTCAAGTCATTGTTGATGCCTCTGACTCGATGTCGGCTGCGTCGGCAATAAGTACGGCTCAAATAATAGGTTTAAAAGAATCCCAGGAAATTGTTATAAACCGCCTTCAAGGCGGGGTGGCCGGCAGTCATGCTGCTGAAATGCCCTATGATATCAGAATCCGGCCCTGGTATAACCCCGACTTTATTTCGGCGTATTATATGGTGCCCGGCATTATGGGAGTTATTTTAACAATGACCATGGTTATGATTACCTCAATGGCCATTGTCCGCGAACGGGAACGCGGCACTTTAGAGCAACTAATCGTAACGCCGATGCGTTCTTATGAACTTATGCTGGGAAAACTCATCCCGTATGTTTTTGTCGGCTATGTTCAGGCTACCTTAGCGATGATGGTAGGTGTCATCGTGTTTGACCTGCCCGTCCGCGGCAGTCTGGCGCTGCTATACGGCTTGACTACATTATTTATTGTCGCATCACTGGGACTCGGAATCCTCATTTCAAATATTGCCAAGACCCAGATGCAGGCCATGCAGATGTCGTTCTTTATCTTTTTGCCAAGCGTACTGTTGTCAGGCTTTATGTTTCCGCGCGAAGCTATGCCAACCTTTTTCTATTACATTGGCTATGTACTGCCGCTGACTTATTTTCTGGAAATTGCCCGCGGTATTATCCTAAAAGGCATTGGCCTCAACTATCTGCTAGCGCCGGTAGTGGCCCTCTCGGCCTATATAATTGCTGTGCTGACGGCCAGTGTGCTTAAGTTCCAAAAAAAGCTGTCATAAAGGACCAAAAAAATATTTTTTTCAAACATTGCACTTTCGGCCAGTTGTGTTAAAATCTAATCATGCCTTTTACAAGTCATAATTTAGACGGGGGGATGATAAATGGAAAAGTTCTTCAAACTGACAAAACCGGCGGTAGATTATCTGGCCGAAAACTATGGTACACCGCTGCTGGTTATTTCCGAGAAACAAATCGAACGCAATTATAAATTTCTCGCCAAGCGACTGCCTGGCGTTAAGATATATTATGCGGTCAAGGCTAATCCAAACGAGCGGATTATCGCAAAGCTGAATGAACTCGGTTCTTGTTTCGACGTCGCTTCGGACGGCGAAATTTTGGCGCTTTCCGCGCAGGGAGTAGACGCTGACCGTATGGTTTATGCCAATCCTGTAAAAACTCCAGGAGGCCTTAAAGCCGCTAAAAGCACCGGTGTAAATAAATTCACCTTTGACAGTGAGAGCGAGATTGCCAAGATGGCGAAGTTAGTGCCAGGCGGTACTTCTCTGCTGCGCATCAGAGTGGACAATCCCGATGCTCATGTTGACCTCAATAAAAAGTTCGGCGCCCGTCCGGAAGATGCGCTGCGCCTTTTAGAAATGGCTAAGGCCCAGGGGCTTGATGCCGCAGGGATTTGTTTCCATGTTGGCAGTCAGTCGCCTAATGCCGACGCTTATATCCAAGCTTTGCAAATCAGCCGCAGGCTGTTTGATGAGGCTAAACAACAAGGTCTTGATCTAAGAATTCTCGATATCGGCGGCGGATTTCCGATTCCCGCCCTCAATGAAGATATTGACATTTCCGGCATGATTGAAACAATCGGCGCGGCAGTAAGAAAGTATTTCCCTGACATCGAAGTGTGGTGTGAGCCGGGCCGGTTTATCTGCGGCACCGCGATGAACCTGATTACTAGAGTTATTGGTGTGCAGGAGCGCAATAATAAAGTTTGGTATTTCCTTGATGATGGTTTATACGGAACTTTTTCAGGTATAATCTTCGACCACTGGGATTTCGAGCTAGAGACTTTTAAGACTGGTCCTAAGATTCCGGCAACTTTTGCCGGGCCAAGCTGTGATTCGCTTGATATTCTCTTCCGCGACAAGCTGACAGTACCGCTGGAAATGGATGATGTGCTCTTGGTTCCCAACTGCGGTTCATATACTTCAGCTTCGGCTACCGTTTTCAACGGTTTTGCTAAAACGCCGATTTTAATATGGGAAGACATTGAACTGGAGCTTACAAACAATATAATATTAGCAGGTTAATTCAAGGAGACACTTCGGTGTCTCCTTTTACTTGCAGGTAATATATTGCACTGCGGCGAATCTAGTCGGATATTGCAATAATGTCCGGGCTAACAACAATCCGAAGCAGGCCCCACTTTAGTGGGGCGGTGGTCCCAGAAAAACCAGACCGCACAAGGCTGTCATTTAAGGAAGAAGGTCAGATGAAAACACCCTGTCTAATTAGTACAATGTAAATATAGATAAGGAAGGCGGGGGGAGTGAGAATAATTGCAAAAATTTTCAAACAAAGGATTGCTGGCAATTGCGCTGATTTTAAGTGTTATGATTTCACTGCTAGTATATAACTACCTGCAAAAAGCTAGCGGCCGTACTGACGCTAAGGACAGCGTGCCTGTCATTGTAGCTAAAGCTGATATGCCGCCCAAGACTAAGATAACGCCGGGTATGGTCGAAGAGACCAAGGTTCCGTCTGAGTATGTGCAGCCGGGAGCGGTAATGGATTTAAACAGTATAGTTGGGACAATTGTCCGGGAGCATATTGTGCCAGGCGAGCAGGTTACAGAACAGCGATTAATGAGAGAAAATAAAGCAGCTGGATTTACCGGTATTATTCCCCGCGATAAACGGGCTCTGACAGTAATGGTAAATGAGGTCAGCGGCGTTGCCGGATTTATAAAGCCGGGCGACTATGTTGACGTCATTGCGACCTTTGATCAGTCTACCGTAGGTGATGATGTCAGTCATCTTATTCTGCAAAATGTCTTGGTACTGGCTGCTAACCGTGATGCTGAGGACGGTATTACGGCAGAAGGGAATAAACAAGGAGCTAAGGAGACCATTAAAACCTCGACCATTACTTTAGCCGTTACGCCCGATGAAGCTGCCAAATTAACACTGGTCCACGAAAAAGGCAAGATTAATTTAGCTCTGCGCCCGTACTTGCCGCTGAACGGAATCGAAATAACTAATGTGGTAACGCCGAAAGATTTGGTAGGGATACAGGTTCCATCCACACCACAGCCGGTCTATATAACAAGTGAGACTGCTAATGCGGTTCCCTCGTCTGGCGGCCCAGGAGTTAGCGTGATTCGGGGCACCGAGATTGAGACAATACCGCTAAATTAAAGCTCTCGAAAATAATGAAAGAAGGTAGCTATTTATGTATTATATACGCGCTTTCTTCACGGCCGTTATACTTGCTGCGTTTATCATAATCGTTAGTCCGTCAGCTTTGGCTGCTGAAAGTCTGTCAGTCGCCGTCAATCAGTCACGGGTACTGCACTTTTCTGGCGTTCAACGGGTTGCAATTGCAAATCCTGATATCGCTGACGTCTTGGTGGTTTCCGGCTCGGAAGTTTTGCTGCTCGGAAAAGCGCCTGGCGCCACGACCTTTCATGTGTGGTCGTATGCCGGCCGGTCCAGTTATCTGGTAGAAGTTGCGGCCGATGATGCGCCAATTGCCAATGAAATCAGAGCTATTTTAGGCTATGAGAATATTCGGGTCAGTAAAGTCGGTAAAACGATAATTCTTGAGGGTAAAGTAAGCGATCAATATCAAAAAGGCCGGGCAGAGGCTGTTGCCGGTGCCTATGGCAATAAGGTCGTCAATTTACTGGAGCTTACTAAGCCGGTACAGGTGAAAATTGAGGCCAAGATAGTTGAAATAGATCGCGCTAAAGAGAAAAAATTAGGTATTAATTGGTCTGCAGCTGATGCTCCGGGAATGTTTAGTTTTGGCCAAAGCGCTATCAACAAAACAGCCTCTAAGGCATTTGGAAGTTTGGGAACCTATTCCGAAATTAACGCCGAGCTTAAAGCGCTCATTAAGAACGGGGCGGCAAAAATCCTGTCACAGCCGAATGTCATAACACTTAGCGGTGATAAAGCCGATATTTTAGTAGGAGGCCAGATTCCTGTTCCCGTAAGTGTCCAAAACGGACAGATTGCCATAGAATGGAAGGATTATGGTATTAAACTGGAAGTTGCGCCGATGGTTAACGCCGAGGGTTTAATTAATAGCAAAATTAAAGCTGAAGTAAGTTCATTAGATTGGGATTCGGGGAAAAGCATTGAGTTGGGTAACAATATGAAGATTCCGCCGATCAAATCAAGTCAGGCCGAGACTTCAATTGCCTTATCTTCAGGACAGACAATGGCTATTGGTGGCTTGATTTCCAGCCAAGCAACACGGGATATTACTAAAGTTCCGTTACTTGGTGATTTACCGGTTATTGGAAATTTGTTCAAAAGCACTGCTTTTAACAAGAACGAGACTGAGCTAATTATCTTAATTACACCTTCTATTGTTGACCCGGCTGACTATATACCGCAGGCTACGCAAGAAATGCAAGATTTTATCCAAGAGGATCCATGGGGAGGGACAAATGATGGCCGAGAAGATAAAGGTACTAATCGCTGACGATATTGAGGCGACCCGGATAAATATTGGCAAGCTGATGGAGTTCCATCCCGAAATAACATCAGTTGCTGAGGCTGCTACGGCAGACGAGGCTATTGAAAAGGCTAAAAGCACCAATCCTGATATTATCCTTATGGATATAAACATGCCCGGCATGGATGGAATTACGGCAACTGAGGTGATATCTACTGAACTGCCAGGGACAGCTATAATTATCATGAGTGTTCAGGGCGAGCAGGAGTATCTGCGCCGCGCCATGCTAGCCGGGGCAAAAAATTATTTAGTCAAGCCCTTCACCGGCGATGAGCTGCTACAGGCTGTTAAACAAGTTTATGCAAACGAGCAGAAACGCCGCAACGTGGTAGCCATGGCAAAGCCACCGGCTAAAGGTAAGATTATTACGATCTTCAGTACTAAAGGGGGCATTGGCAAAACAACTATTGCCACCAATCTGGCCGTCGCGCTAGCTGATAGGACGGGTGCCAAGGTTGGGATTGTTGACGCCGACCTTCAGTTTGGCGATGTGTCGCTATTTTTAAATTTGCTGCCGCAAGCAACGATTGCTGACTTGGTGCGGGATATTGACAATCTTGACCCAACTCTGATTAACAGTTACCTCACCGCTTATAATGAGAATGTCAAAGTGCTTCCGGCGCCGTTTCGGCCTGAGCAAGCCGAAACTATTACCGGCAGTCACCTGTCCGCCATCCTGGAAACTATGCAGACCATGTTTGATTACGTGATAGTTGATACTGCGCCAATGTTTAATGACACGATATTATCCATCCTAGATGTATCAGATCAGATAATGGTAGTTTCCTCAATGGATCTGCCGACAATCAAGAATGTTAAATTGTGCTTGGAAATAATGGAGTCCCTGAACTATCTCCCCGACAAAGTAAAGGTCGTTTTAAACAGGGCCAATTCAGAAGGCGGCATGGAGCCGCACGAAGCTGAAGAAAGTCTGCGCTGCACCTTTATCGCTACTCTGCCGAGTGACGGTAGAGTAGTCGTCGGTTCGGTCAACCGCGGAATACCTTTCGTGGCTTCCGATCCTGATGCCCAAGTATCCCAGTCGGTATTTAACTTAGCTAAGACATTGGCTTCAGGTGAGTGGAAAGTTAAGCAGCAGCCTAAAGGCGTTGTCGAGAAATTAAAACGCCTGTTTGGTTAACGGAGGCGAGATTATGGTGCTGTTAATTTCAGTATTGGTATTTCTTGCAACCAACGTAATAATATTAACAGCCTACAAGGTGCTGACAACTGAAAAAAGAATGGTGAGCAAGCGGCTGGATACGTATATACGAAAACCAGCCGTGCCCGATCAGCGTGTTGAGCAAGCTGACGGTGCAAAACACGGGGGGATTCGACTGGTTATTCGGGGCATCAGCAAGTATATTGAGTCACCCCGAATAACACCCTGGTTGGAACATCAACTTATGCAGGCCGGGCTGCCGATACGTGGTTCCGAATTTCTTGTAGTGTGCAGTGGCGCAGCTGTATTAGCGGCGTTAATTCTCATGCTTTTTACCGGCAAGCTGGTGGTTGCGGCACTAGGTTTAGCATTAGGTTTCGTTATTCCGCTCATCTTTCTCCGGGTTAAGATTGACCGACGGACGGCGGCTTTTAACAATCAGCTTGGCGATTCACTGGTTTTAATTGCAAATTCGCTTAGGACCGGCTACAGTTTTATGCAGGCAATCGAAATGGTATCGAAGGAAATGCCTAAGCCGATTTCGGAAGAGTTTGAAAGAGCCCTCAAAGAAATGAGTCTAGGGGTTTCAACCGAAGACGCTATGAATAATCTTGCCAAACGAATTGATAGCAATGATCTGGACTTAGTTATCACAGCCGTAATTATTCAGCGGCAGGTTGGCGGTAATCTGGCCGAAATTCTGGATAATATTGCTGCTACAATCAGAGCAAGAGTTAAAATGAAGGGCAAGATTAGAACCCTTACTGCTCAAGGCCGTATTTCAGGAATAATTGTCGGTTTGCTTCCCATAGCTGTCGGGATACTTATATATATGATGAATCCTGAATATATTAAAGTGCTATTTACGCACCCGATCGGCCGAATGATGCTGATTGCCGGTGTTGTCAGCCAATTGCTTGGGATTATAATGATTAGAAGGATAATAAACATTGAGGTTTGATAAGCGAGATTGATGCATTCTGCCTTGGTTTCTTGGAGTGTGTGTCAGTCTCTGTTTGGTTATAATATGCCAAGAAACAACTAAACCGCTGGCGAATAAATGTCAAGATTCTTGATAAGGTGAAGGTAAATATGGAATCAAATACGGTTGATGTAAAAATGCTTGATAAAATAGTAAAAGACACGCTCGTAGCCATCGAAAAGAGCAAGAGTCAAATTTTCGATATTTATGAGTCTGCTCGTAATGAAATGGAAAATGTAAAGAAAGATGTTGAGCGTGTAAAACAGAAAACGGCTGATACAATCTTTGCGGTTGATGAACTGGAAAAACGCGAGCGGCGGGCTCAACTGCGTCTGATGGAGGTCAGCCGTAATTTTAAAGCATATAAAGAAGAGGACATTGAGGCAGCTTATAATGAGGCCAAAAACCTGCAAGTTGAGCTGGCTGTTGCCCGTGAGCAGGAACAACAGCTGCGGCGTCAGCGTGATGAACTTGAAATTCGCCTTAAGTCGCTTAAAGATACTGTTGAAAAGGCTGAAAACCTGGTATCGCAGATTGGAGTTGTCTTGGGCTATTTAGGCAGTGAAATGGGCGGCGTTGTTACTAAAATTGAATCACTGCAGCAAAGCCAATTGTTCGGGGTAAAGATTATTAAAGCTCAGGAAGAGGAGCGGCGCCGCGTAGCTAGGGAAATTCACGACGGTCCGGCCCAGGCGATGGCCAATGTCGTATTTCGGGCTGAGGTATGCGAGCGCCTGGTTGATATTGATATCGAACGTTGTAAAAATGAGTTACGAGACCTACGAGAACAGGTGAGGGGCTGTTTGAAAGAAACACGGAAAATCATTTTCGATCTGCGGCCGATGACACTTGATGATTTGGGGCTGGTTCCGACCGTTAAACGCTTCTTGGATACAATGAAAGACCGGACCGGTTTGAGTGCTGATATAAAAGTACATGGTGAAGAGAAACGGTTAGATTCTTATTTGGAAATTGGTTTGTTTCGCATCATTCAAGAGGCTCTCAAAAATGTCGAAAAACATGCTGCCGCTAATACAGTCCGGGTGATAATTGAATTTACACCAAGCTTTATTTTAGCTGCCGTTGAAGATAATGGCCGAGGTTTTGATTCTGCTGATAGTGTTGGTACCGAAAGTTTTGGCATATTAGGCATGCGTGAACGAATGAATCTCTTACATGGTGAAATAAAAATTAAATCTAGAAAAGGCAAGGGCACTAGAGTAAGAATTAAAGTCCCCCTCCGCTAGGACTAAATCCTCGTATTGTTATGACCACTTACCCAATAACTGGTTGAGACTTGGCACCTACTGAGATAAGACCAAGGGTCGATGGCAAACGGACAAGGTTTTGGTAAAATTAAGACAGAAACAATTTCCAAGACCGGAGCCTAAAGCTATTAACAATACAGGGAGGTTTTATTAATGAAAAAGCTTGTTAACATGATGCTATGGTGGCAGAATATCAAAGCCTCAGTTCGTAATGAGAAGGGCCAAGGGATGGTCGAATACGGTTTAATCTTAGCGCTCGTTGCAGTTGCAGTTGTAGGTGTACTGGGAGCAATGGGCGACCAACTAAATACGATGTTTACTACTGTTTCAGAAGGACTTCAATAAACGAACCACAATAATCCCCCCGGCTTCCAGCCAGGGGGCTTATCTTTCTCGCCGAAGGGAGATGATGGTAGTGCTAGGCATAAAAAAGTATATTCGCGACAATCGCGGGCAGGCCGTAGTGGAGTTTGCTTTAATAGTGCCGGTACTGCTGCTGCTGGTTTTAGGAATTATGGAGTTTAGCATGGTAATTCATCAATATATGGTTGTCGCGGGAGCATCTCGTGAGGGGGCCAGAGCTGCGGCACTGGGCGGTAGTGATGCCGATATTGAAGCAGCTGTCCAGAATGCTGTCTCCGGACTTGACAGCGCTAAACTTATCGTTACGCCATCGCCTACACCAACTAGGACGCAAGGTGATCCGGTGACAGTCACTGTTACATATCCGTTTAAGCCGGTTACGCCGCTGATAGGCGCATTTTTCTCGGAAGATTACCGCGTTAAAGGGATAACTGTAATGCGGGTAGAGTAGGTGAAACTTATGTTTAAACTACTGCGTGAGCAAAAAGGTTCCGTTGCGGTGCTTACAGCGGTTGCCGTGACAGCACTATTGGGATTGGCCGCAATTACCGTTGACATCGGTAATTTATATCTTAACAAAACTCAGCTGGCCAATATGGCCGATGCCGCCGCGCTGGCCGGAGCCCGCGACCTTCCCGAAGGGGAGGAACAGGCTATGCTAGCAGCTAATAATTATGCCGAAAGAAACGGCAAACCCGGCGATACAATAGTGATGGCAGTAAATGGCGATAATACAGTAATAAACGTAACTGTAAGGCGCCAGGTGCCGCTCATTTTTGCCAAGGTATTTAACTTTATGTCATCTGAGGTTTCGGCTACCGCCAAAGCTTCAAACCAGGTCGTTACCGGTGTTACGGGAGCGGTGCCGGCAGTGACGGCAACTATGGCGGTTTAGGGCTAGGGGGCACCGGCGCCAATGTCTATAATTATAATATCCGTTATGGTTATGACGGAAGACTTGCTGTTGGCCAATGGGTGGATACCGAGCCGGGCAATATGTCGGGCCCGACGAGCGATGGTGTCCGTTACCGTATCAGCCTTGATCCTTACGCAACCTTTGATACTGTGACCCATGATTCACCCCGTATCATCATTGTTCCAATAATCGATAATTTGGATGTTAATGGGCGGGAACCGGTACAGATAGTAGGTTTCGGAGCGTTTTTTCTGGAAAGCGTAGGCGGCAGTGGTAATAAGAACTATGTCACCGGGCGGTTCATGCGCATGTATATCGTCGGTGAACAAGGGAGCGCTACCGACTACGGCGTTCGCAACGTTCGTCTAATTAGTTAGAGGTGAAGTTATGTCGCTGTTAAAACGTCTGGAAATGCAAAAGCAAGCAGAGAAGCCGAGCGGGCGGGAAGCGGTTAAAACAGCCGCCCCGGCGCGGTCCGATCCATACCAGAACTTAAAAACACGTATTCATCGCAAGATAGTCGATGAGATGAGCAGTGATGAAAATAAGGCGTTAACCGAAAAAGACGTCGATAAAGCCGCCCTCGGAAAAGTTGTGGCGCAGATTGCCAACGCCGTAATGGATCTTGAAAATATGCCGATCTCGCGAGCTGACAGGGCAAAAATCATTACCGAGGTGGTCGAAGGAGTATTAGGCTATGGACCAATCGATCCCTTGCTTAAAGACGACAGCATTTCTGAGGTCATGGTCAATAGCCCTTCCCAAGTCTATGTCGAACGCAAAGGCAAGTTGGTGCTGACAGATGTTAAATTTCGCGATGACGCCCATGTTATGCAGGTTATTGAAAAAATTGTTGCTCCGTTAGGGCGGCGGATTGATGAGAGTTCGCCAATGGTAGATGCCCGTCTGCCGGACGGTTCGCGAGTTAATGCCATAATTCCGCCGCTGGCGCTTAAAGGTCCGTCGCTTACTATTCGAAAATTTGCCAAAAACCCGCTAACTGTTGAGCGATTGATCGATTTTGGGACAATAACCCGGGAAATGGCTGACTTTCTCCAGGCTTGCGTTGAAGGCAAGCTTAATATAGTTGTTTCTGGCGGTACCGGCTCAGGT
The DNA here is from genome assembly GCA_012523975.1 of Veillonellaceae bacterium. NCBI lineage: Bacteria > Bacillati > Bacillota > Negativicutes > Veillonellales > Veillonellaceae > Veillonellaceae bacterium. The sequence continues at coordinate 2,938 of JAAYSF010000051.1, read as the reverse complement.
AAAACAACTACACTTAATATATTATCCTCATTTATCCCGTCCGATGAGCGTATTGTAACTATCGAGGATGCCGCAGAACTTCAATTGCGGCAGGATCACGTAGTAACCCTCGAGACCAGGCCGGCTAATATTGAGGGTAAAGGGGCAATAACCATGCGTGATCTAGTCCGTAACAGCCTGCGGATGCGGCCGGATCGTATTGTTGTAGGCGAGGTGCGGAGTGGTGAGGCGCTGGATATGCTCCAGGCTATGAATACCGGTCATGACGGGTCCTTAACAACTGGCCATGCCAATACACCGCGTGATATGCTCAGCCGTTTGGAAACAATGGTGCTTATGGCCGGTATGGACCTGCCGGTACGGGCTATCCGTGAGCAGATTGCCTCAGCAATAGACCTAATCGTACAGCAGTCCCGACTGCAGGATGGCAGCCGCCGAATTACCCATTTAACGGAAGTCCAGGGTATGGAAGGTGATGTAATAACCCTGCAGGACATATTCATCTTTGAGCAGATGGGTAAAGATAAAAACAATAAAATTATCGGTCAGTTTAAGCCGACCGGGATCAGACCAAAGTTTCTGGAAAAGTTAGCGTCTAACGGGATCAGTGTACCTAATGAGATATTCTGGTCTAAGTGAGAACAGGCCTGGGGGTGAGTGTGATGCTTATCGCTATTACGCTATTAACGTTCACAATGTTTTTCATCTTGTCTTATTTAGCACTGAATGCATTTCTGCCGGTACGTGACCCAGTTGAGATGCGCCTTAAGGCCTTGGAGAACTATGGCGGCAGCCGGACCGATATTGATCATGAGTTGGATAAACCTTTTAAAGAAAGGATTTTAGCACCGCTTACCAGTAATTTAGCTTCGGCCGTCGACCGGCTTGCTCCGGCATCAGTCAAGAAAGTGGTGGCCGATAGGCTGGCTATGGCCGGCGGCTTCGCTGGATTAGGCGTTGAAGAGTTTCTGCTGTTTTGCATAATATTAGCTGTTGCGCTGTCGTCCGTTGTTTGCTCTTTAGCCATGGTGTTACAAACACCGGCCGGAAAAACTTTTGCGCTGGCCATAATCTTCGGACTTATCGGATTAATAGCGCCTTTTGTCCTGCTTAGCCGAAATATCGCCCAGCGTAAGCTAAGTATTCAGCGTGACTTACCCGACGTGCTTGACTTATTGACAGTAAGTGTCGAAGCCGGGCTAAGTTTTGACGGAGCCTTAGCCAAACTTTCGGAAAAAATGAAAGGGGCGCTTGTCGACGAGTTCACCCGACTGCTGCAGGAAATCCGGATGGGCATACCGCGCCGGGAGGCCCTGACTGCAATGGGACTAAGGTGTGATGTCCCCGATGTGTCACTATTTACGACCTCGCTTGTCCAAGCCGATCAATTAGGGGTAGGAATCGGCAATGTGCTGAGGGTCCAATCAGCAAGCATGCGGGAAAAGCGCCAGCAGCGGTGCGAAGAAAAGGCTATGAAAGCTCCTATTAAAATGATGCTTCCGTTGGTATTGTTTATCTTTCCAACTATATTTATCGTGCTTTTAGGTCCGGCTATCATCCAAATAATGGCAGTATTAATGGATAGATAAAGCTCATAGAGATGTTAGTTGTTCTCAATATTAATAAATTAACCGATGACGAAGACGCTGTAGGATTCCATCTTTTCTGGTGGAGTTTTATAGCGTCTTTGTCGCGTTTTAAAAGATGATGACTGAAAAGTATCTTGCGTATACGAAGGGTTTGTGTAACTTCGGTCATGTGCAGTTACAATAATTTCCCATTTATAGTTTGGATTAATGAGTTGATTTTAGCTAAATAATAGGGTATATTTAATACACCCCCCCTAGGGGAGGGGTAACAAGAGATTTAAACAAAGATTGATATGATTTATTCAATTTTGGGGAAAGGAGTAACAGGTATGAGAAATAGTAGTCAAAAATATCTATTCTGGATTTTAGTGGTATATTTGGTAGTAGGTCTGGTTTATCCCGCGATTGGCCTGCTTGCGATAATATGTATGCTTGCGCCGGTCATACTGGCTCCGTTCAAAGGGAGATATTGGTGCGGCAATTTTTGCCCGCGAGGCAGTTTTTACGATAACGTAATTGCAAAATTTTCTCCTCGGAAATCTATCCCTGCTGTTTTCCGCAGTACTGGATTCCGAATATTTATGGTTGTATTTATCATGGGCGTATTTGCCATCCAGATGTACTACGCATGGGGTGATGTCTCGGCAATGGGAGCGGTGTTTGTGCGGATTATTTTAATAACAACAATCGTCGGTATTGTGCTAGGGGTTGTATATCATCAGCGTGCATGGTGTTCCTTCTGCCCGATGGGTACGATGGCGAGCTGGTTTAGCGCTAAGTCCAAGCCTCTGCCTTTAAAGGTAGAAAATTCGTGCGTTAGCTGTAAATTATGTACGACTGCATGTCCTATGCAATTATCGCCCTATGATGCAAAAGGAAGCGCAGCGGGGTTTACCCATAGCGATTGTTTAAAATGCCGCCGCTGCGTAGAAAAATGCCCTCAAAAGGCGCTGTCGTTTTAAGATGCATATTGTGGCAGCGCCTTTTGCAACATATTACCTGCCATGTCCTATTGCGCCGGGAACATCAATAGCAGATAGTTTGCCGTCATTGAAAGCTGCAAGAGCCTCTTCGACGGTACTGGCGTTGTCGCCGAAAGAATACATGGCAATTTGCTCTGCCTGCAGCACTTTAAAAGCCTTGGGTCCGACATGACCGGTTATGAGTATTTTCGCCCCGGTTTTAGCCAGCGATTGCCCGGCTTGAATGCCAGCTCCATGCGCGGCTTGGAGATTTTGCGTATTAGGAACTGATTCCCAGGTATCGCTTTCCTGGTCATAAAGGACAAAATAATCAGCCCGGCCAAAACGGGGATCGACAGGTGATAACCGGTCATAACCAAGCGCGGT
>JAAYSF010000050.1 GCA_012523975.1 Veillonellaceae bacterium | reverse complement strand
GTTATTACTTCAAATCCAGTGATATCAAGTGTTTAGATAGGTTATTTTGCGAATCGCATAAAAAACTCATATATTGTACATTTACACGTGTCCGAAAATAAGGCAAATGCCTTACTGATCAAGCTATGCGAATCTCCCTATCAAATTATGAGCACATAGGGTTCGCACTATAACATTAGAATACCTTCCGGATCATATCCAGATTTTGCCCCAAAATGCTCTACTCTCTTTTTCCAATTGTTTCCTAGAAAATAATATCTCAAGCTATCCGTTTCCGGATCAATAATACTTTCCAACCGATGCTTAAGTTCTGCAAATTGGGCTGGGTCAACCAAACATTCAAAAACAGAATTTTGAACACGCTGTCCATAATTAACACATTGCTTAGCTACGCGACGAAGACGACTGCTTCCCAAATCAGATGTTACATTCACATCATAGGTAATCAGAACCATCATCTTCAGCACCTCACTTCCAGAAAAATGGCGGATAATCTTCTAAATCGCCTCGCATATGCCGAGCCAATAATAATGCTTGGACATATGGTACCAGTCCTAACGGAATTTTTTCTTCTATATATGGGTGTGTTATTTCCTCCTGTTTCCGCTTTTGCCAAGCGGTTAAGACTTCTTTGCGTGTATCACTATCCATAAGTACAGCACCGTTTTCCTTTACAGTAAAACCACCTGCATTTATCTGATTACGATTAATTAGCGTAACTGCTAGCCTGTCAGCAAAGTGAGGTCGCAATTCTTCCATTATATCTAATGCAAGACTTGGCCGCCCTGGTCGGTCTCGGTGTAAAAAGCCTACCTGCGGGTCTAGACCTACGCTTTCTAACGCTGCTACAACTTCATGAGCTAGCATTGTATACAAGAACGATAACAAAGCATTAATCCGATCAGTTGGTGGCCGCCGCGTTCTTCCTGACATGCAAAAGCCATCTTTTTGGCTTAATATTAACTGATTGAAATTAGAGAAATATATATGCGCAGCTTCCCCTTCAATTCCACGAATTACATTACCGTTACTGGCCTTTTCTAATCGTTCTGGCATCCTTGCTAAATAATTAATTGCCTCCTCTAGCGATTTAGTATCAACAACTTTGGTATGATCACGTAGTGCACGATGTAACACAGCACGACTATTAATAATTTTTGCTGTAATAAATCGTTGTGATAACCGAGAAGACACTTCTTCATCATCTGACCATCGATACTGTGTACGCCTTAGTAATACATTGCCTGAAACACTTCCAGTGACACGGCCCATAAAATTGCCGTATTTCGTTAGAAACGAGAGAGATACCCCACGTTCACAGCATAGATACATAAGTTTCGGACTAGCCCCTGCGAAACCAAAACAGACAATACCTTCTAAATTATGGACTGGTACTCTGAACCGAATTTCATCTTTAACTTTAATTAGAACATTTTCGCCATCGCATGCTAAATAGGAATCCGGCATGGTTACATAGAGTGTATTAAGCAGCCTTCTCAGATATTATTCACCTCCGTGCGGCACATGCAGTCAATATAGTTTCTAACTGGACGATATCGAATTGTCCAGTTAGGCTGGCATTGCTCGACCAAGGAACACATTGCACAACGTTTCCCTTTTTGAGCCTTAGGAGTTTTACCTTCTCCAGCAAGTTTGTGCATTCTTATTGCTAAATCATAAGTATATTGTCTTAGATTCATATCAAAATTAACCATTTCACGGTGTTTGATTAGTCCATAAAATATAAATCCCGAGTCTATGGATATTTGCAGCATTTCTTCCATTGCAATTGCTTGAGCGCAAAGTTGAACTGCATCACGGTCATCAGGCTTTGGACGTCCTCTCTTGTACTCTACTGGAACGGGACGCCACCAGCCCTGACGGTTTTCTAATTGACACGTTTTACCTTCATGAAATTCTCTACTTTGATGGAATTCAACAACATCAGCGACACCCCGCAGTCCGAGTTTCTGTGAAACGACCGGCATAGCCCTGACAATTCGAACTGTTTTTCGGGTTTCATCTTCGAAAGGATCATCTGTACGTTCATGAAGGTGTTTTCCCTCAACAGTTTGTACATTTTCAGACCATACCTGCTCAATATGAATAAGCGCCCACTGTCGCTCACAAAAAGCCATGTGCTGTATTCCAGATAAGAGAAGATATTCATCCTCTGTATGCATTTCAAATCATCTCTCTATAATATTAATGCCCGCAGGTTTAGCACTATGATCAATGCTTATATGATAGTCTTCAAAGGCACGAGGTGGCCTATCTGTATCCTTGCGCGTAACAGTGATTAAATCAAATAGCTTATGTGCCGGTGAATTGCCAAGAGAACTTGTATGTTCAAAAATAACTAGCTTACGACTCGCCATTTTTCCACGAGCAGCAGAGTGGTCATGCTCGAACATATTCATAAGGGCCTGCCAGAAGAGCTCTAGATCATCACTCGAAAACCCGGTCTTTTGGGCAAGCGGTGCTGATACATAACCTTCTACACGATACAATGCATAAGGTACGATATGTTTTCGTCCCATCGTACGTTCTTTCTCAGCATCTTTTTTATTTGTAACTGCCATACGAGTAATAGTGACTTCCTGCGGCACAATTGGATCTAGACTTTTAGCAAAACAAATTTGGACTGGTCCACGGACCTGACCACAGTTTACTTCAGTTGTCATTACCGCACCAAAAGCACGAATATCATAAAAACGGTCACACATATATTTTGTTACCTGCTTTGCTTGATTCTCATCTTTAGGTAATTTTTTTGACTCAGGTTTAATTTTAAGGTCATTGTAAGCTTCTTCATTAGTATCATTTAGTATCGCATTCTCACGAACATAGATATCGAATGGACTGCTGCCACCTTTTGCAAGTTCTACATAATTGCGTACTTTACGTTTCAAGCAGACGTCCGTAACTAGACCATGGCTAGTTTCAGGATCGATACGCGGCATATTACCAGCGTCCGGATCACCATTTGGGTTACCATTCTCCACCTCAAAAAAGAGCACAAATTCATACCGTTTTTCTAATAGGTTACTCATGTCTTTTACCCCCTTATGATTCAATAATTTGAGTTTTAGAATAGTTAGCTTGATTTTGATGATAATAGCCCAATATAAATTGTCCTTGATCTTCCATGCTCAAATGAGCGGGGAACTTATCTAGGTTATTCATCACATCCTGAATTTTTCTGTCAGTTAAATTACCATACTCAGCTTTAGCTATATGGTGGCGTGATAATCTAAGTAATAAAGGAAAAACTGCTCCAGGAGTTGCAGAAGCTGCACCAAAATAACGGTCACGAATAGTTGCATTAATACTGTTTCCTAAAGCATCTTTTTGGGCTTTTTCCAGTAAAGAAAATAATCTTCCTAATAGATATGCAGTCTTTGTGTTGTTTTCGTTTAAACTCACAGTAATTAAGGCCTCCTTTTCAACTTGCCTTTGAAGTCGGTATTTTCGTAACAAAAATGCTTTTATAATAGCTGCCCGAATGGGGCTTACACCGCCATGCTCACCACCGATGCGACAGCGTTGTAATGCAGAGTTGTACAAACCTTGCGGATACATCTGGCCTGACATAATTGTTTTTAAAAATTGACCGCCCAGCAGTGGCGGGATATTTTTAGAATCTTCTTGAATCGCTACTGCTTTAAGCGTTCGCCACGGCGATACTATCCCACCGATTTTATCTATTCCGGTAATATTCATATCGGCATAGTGTTGCCCTATCTTCTCTAGTACATCGCCAAAACTGCTAACCTGCCAAAATCGCACCGATAACCGAGCTGCATTTGGAGCCAAACCTAAAAGATAGCAAGTAGTTTTCGAATCAAAAGTTGCATCTTCTACTGGTAATCCCGCTTTAACACGTTCTAGAATTGTTTTTGCTTGTCGAGCCGCAATAGGATCAATACGAGGAGCACCGTTTTTATCTTTTTCTTCAGTTTCTACAGGGTCAAGACACCAAGATAATATGTTTTCCTCTAGCCTTGCTCCTTTTTTATCCGCCCAGAAAACGATAGTAGTATCAGCAAGCCTCACATGGTTGGAATTACTAGCAATAAGATAATTTAAAGCGGTTCCGTAGGCAAAAGCGGCCCGCATGCTGACTGGTGCATTGAAACTTTGTGTCTTACCATAAGAAGTAAAGGCATCAGAGTTAAATGAGACGACTGCGGCTCCGCTCGTTTGTGCACCTATTACCCCTTTTATTAATGGGTGCAGTCTTGCAGTCGGTAAGAATTCCCCGGTAATGAGGCACTGCCCAATAACGTCATTCGAAGTGTCTTGTGTACTACGTTCCCAACAATTTCTTATATCTGAGTTCTCATGAGCATATCCCCCTGCGCCATCTAACTTAAACACCACGCTGCTTCCAGCCAATAACTCCTCCATATTTGCTAAAATAATTGGATTCTTTAACGCCTTCTCAGGATTCCATTTCTCTAAGAAAGCACTTACAACAGTCGCCTCTTTACATCTAATGTCTTTCAAAAAAGTAGAATTTTTCGTTTTGAAATCTGCATACTTTTCATGGGAACAGGCTATTTCCCCGTGTTTTGTTCGCTCAATTCCTATGACATAGGATATACTATCACACAGAATATTTGCCGATATTCCGGAGGTACGCTTAACTTGTTCTGGTACCAACAATATTCTTGGTATTCGCTTCTTACCTACAACATCTGAAAGAGCTAATATGTCTAACAAATTTCCTTCTTCGTCCAGAACCACTGCGTGTGATACCTTGGCCGGGCTATATCCTGGTGGCGCTACCCCAGACTCTGGATCATCCAGCAATCTTTGGTAATGATCATTCAGTGCCTGTAAAATCAACTCACTCCCCCCTTTTGCAAAATGGTTTCATATACACCGTCCTTCATAACCGGACGAAAGAAAATCGGCTGCATATTTTTGGTAAATTCGATATCCCATAGCATCCATCCTAAGTCCCTTTCGCCTATAAGAGGCGACTTAGGAATCTCACTTTCAAGTAACGTAAAATTCACTGGAAATTCGCGACACCCAAAATAGGGGCGCATATGACACTGACCTTCTCTTGCACGACGCGAGAATATATCGCGATGTTTACCAGGATTGTCACTGTCGCCTGCCTTTTCTGTTAGTTCAAAATGCGCCTCAATAATATACTCAACATCTCGTAGTATGAGCGCAGCACGTTGCTGGCGTTGATTTGGATCCGCCGCGTACTGGTGTAAATCTATATTACCGCCACTCATAGCAGTTTTAATATTTCGTTCTGATATTTTTCCAGCTACTTCATTTCTGCGAATAGATTCAAATCGAATTGGCTTCATTACATGAATTCGGTCAATAATCCAACTGATTGCAGGTTTCCAATGGATGGCTTCCAATATACCTCGGGCCGCTGACGGAGTCATTACATCATAACTCACACGTTCAGCTTTCATTTCTGGTCTTGTAAAACAAGCATAATCGCCCCAAACCTTAAGCCTTATTCCGTATCCCATGTTCTACTCCTTTCACACAATATTTATTGTCTCGTATCAAAACATTAGTACCTCACAAGGTGCTGTTACCTCCTTCGCGTCTTTTAAGCCAAAACGATCATCATAAAAACTACTGTCTATTACAAACTTGAAACAATTACCAACATTCCTAATAACACCTTCTTTTTCCAAGGCGGCTAGTTCATACTGATATATTTGAACAACATAAGGCTGCATCAATCTTGCCATACTGGCTGGGTACTTACTAGTCTCTGCTAAATTCATTAGCTCTTTTGCTTTTTCATCAAAAGGTACAACTACTGAAATCATTTCAGAATCAATCAACTGAAATTTGTCCGCAATCGTTGCGAATGGAAATGATAAATCGTCCTTACTTTCCTTTATCATCTTTAGAATAGCTTTATCGTCTATTTGCAGACGTACCAAATCGATTAAATTCTTAAAATAATCTTCAATTGCACTTAATGATATAAGGTCATTCTCAAAATGCTCAAGTCGTCGGGCTGTGCTTCTCATCAAGCCTGCAACAGCAGAAAACCTACCCTTTTGGGGCATACCATGTGGTTCTGGATTAAAAACCGTCACGCGTCCAAGCTCTCGCTTGCCTTCTCTATTACACCTGCCTGCTGCTTGTGCTATAGAATCAATCCCGGCTGCTGCCCGATAAACGCAGGGGAAATCAACATCCACTCCTGCTTCAATTAGTTGAGTTGAAACTACTCTACATGGTTGGTTTTCATGTAAAGCCTGCCGTATTTCTGCTAATATCTGTTTGCGGTGAGCCGGACACATTCGCGCTGATAAATGATAAACACCATCTTGTGTTTTCTTTAGTAGCTTGTCAAAAAGCAAGCGGGCATGCCGACGAGTATTTACGATTGTCAAAACTTGACTGTGCTCAGACATTGCTAAAGCTAAGTCCTCATCAAGCATTTGCTCTAAATATTCAACCGTTACACGTTTAAATATCTTTTGGAGGTTGACTGGATCCTCCATTATCTCTATGGGGCGTAGGTTAGCGGGAAGCAACTCCTTCACCGCAGGTTGTGTAGCAGTACACAGTACAACTGTAGCTCCATAATTGAGAACAAGCTCAGCTAAGGCCCACAGACAGGGTTTTAGATATTCGATCGGCAACATTTGAGCTTCGTCTAGTATAATCACACTATTGACCATGTTGTGTAATTTACGACATCGAGAACCCTTGTTAGAGTAAAGTGACTCAAAAAATTGGACCGTTGTTGTTACTATTACAGGCATATCCCAGTTTTCTGCTGCTAAACGGTGTGCTTTCTCATGGTTGTCCCAGTCATCAAAAGAGCCCTCCGGATAAATAAAGTTACTTTGATGTTCAAGTACAACGTTATCCTCAACTGTTGCATTTTCTAAGGCGTCTCTAAAAACTTGGGCATTCTGTTCAATAATGCTAGTATAGGGAATAACATAAATAACACGTGTTTTTCCATGAGTAACCGCATGCTTTAGTCCAAAAGCCAAGGAGGAATATGTTTTACCGCCCCCTGTTGGTACCGTCAGGGTATATAATCCCGGCTTTGACTCAGCCATCAACAAACATCGCTGCAATATGTCTTGTCGTGCATTATTTATCAATGACTGGCTTTCTTTATTTCGTCTTGTTAACTCATCTATTTTCCGTCCTAGTCTCCGATAAATGGTATCTATGGAAACGTTTTCTGGTCGATGAACAAACTTATCTGCAGCCATAAATCGCTCAGTGTCTAAATAATCTGCATCGACTAAGCATGAATAGAGCATGCGAATGCAAAAAGAAAAGCTGAAAGCATCCATTTCAATACTTTTGGGCGTAGGCATTTTTAGTAAATCTTTATTAGTAATGCCGGGTAATTCGATTTCAGTCCTATATGAGTGATAATCAGGGATGTCTTTTTTAGCAAGGCGTTCAGGGAGGTTCCCTGGTGCTCCCTTATGCCCATCGGGAATTCCACCATGATGACCAGCAATTGTAAACGATAAAGCTTTTCCAATTTTGTTATTGTTTTTTTTTATTATTTCTTGTGCTCCCGCCGTTGAATGATCGACTTTTTGTGAGTCACCCTCTAAGCGTTTTTGAAATTGATATGAGTACTTTCCAACATCATGGCCTAGACCGATTATTTTCCCTAATTTCCCTGCTCCAAACTTTTTAGCTCTTTCCTCTGCTAACATTCCAACATTATTCAAATGATCTTTAAGTAGTTGCCAGTGTTCTTTAGGCAGCAATTCTTTTGTTACCGGGTTCTCTTTTGTGTGTCCGTAATAAATCAGTTTTAACCCCCCCTTAAATGCACACATAAAATTTATAACAAATAAAAGTCAATCACAAATTATTACTTTATTCCCTCTTTCAACCAAAATAGCCAAAAACCTCCTATTTAATCCAATAAATCCGTTGCGATAACTATCCCTAGCAAAGAGCCACTATTGGGACTTTTTCTAAGTGTCAAGTAACTACGGCTCCGACTCATATGACGGTTCCCTTGAGTCTATATAAGGGCTTATATGTTATTTACATCTATTAACGCAAATGACCCAGCAGCGCCTTGAACAGCAAGGCAACTGCTGGGTCATAGTTAATTTTAACTTTATTCCACAGTAACACTCTTAGCCAAATTCCTTGGCTTATCTACATCGCAGCCGCGGGTTATGGCGGCGTAGTAGGCGAGCAGTTGAAGCGGGATTACTGAGAGAATCGGGGTGAGGTATTTTTCGGTTGCCGGAATGAAGATGGTGTGGTCTACGTATTTGCTGATCTGATCATCGCCATTCAGGGCAATACCGATAACTACAGCGTCACGGGCTTTTACTTCTTTAATGTTGCTTAAGGTTTTCTCGTAAACGTCCTTTTGCGTAGCCAGGGCGATTACCGGAATTCCCTCAATAATCAGGGCTAAAGTACCGTGTTTGAGTTCGCCGGCCGCATAGGCTTCGGCATGGATATAGGAAATTTCCTTGAGTTTGAGTGAGCCTTCAAGGGCTACTGCATAGTCGAGCGAGCGACCGATGAAGAAAACGTCCTCATTAAAACCATACTGCTGCGCAAAGGTTTTTATCGGTTCCACATCTTCTAAGAGTTCGTAGGCTTGAGCCGGAAGTTCTCTTAGGCCGTGGATAAGTTCTTTCATACGTTCCGGTTTAAGGGTCTCTTTAAAACCGGCAATATAGAGTGCCAGCATACACATCGTGATGAGCTGGGTAGTGTAAGCTTTAGTCGAGGCTACTGCAATTTCAGGGCCGGCCCAAGTGTAGATAACCTGGTCAGCTTCCCGCGAGATTGAGGAACCTACAACATTGGTTACGGCCAGCGTTCTTGCCCCAAGACGCTTGGCTTCTTTGAGCGCAGCCAACGTATCGCTTGTTTCACCCGATTGGCTGATCACAATAGCTAATGTGTTCTCGTCAACCAGCGGCGAACGGTAGCGGAATTCCGAAGCAATATCGACTTCAACAGGCATGCGGGCTAATTGCTCTAGGTAGTACTTGCCGACAATCCCGGCATGATAGGCTGTACCGCAGGCAACGATAACAATTTTCTTAATTGCCGCAACATCTTCTTTAGTCCATTTAAGCTCATCAAGAATGATGCTACTATCATCTTTGGCTAAACGACCGGTCATGGTTTCGCGAATTGCTTTAGGCTGTTCATAAATCTCTTTAATCATGAAATGCTCATAGCCGCCTCTTTCGGCTGCTTCGGCATCCCAGTTGACTTCAAAGACTTTCTTAGTAATCGGGACACCTTGACGGTTCTGAACCCATACCGAATCTTTCGTAATTATCGCCATTTCACCGTCGCTTAAGATAAAGGTCTTGCGCGTGCGGTTGATAATGGCCGGAATATCAGAAGCAACAAAATTCTCGCCTTCACCTAAGCCGATAACCAGCGGATTATCTTGCTTGGTGCAAATAATTTTATCAGGCTCATGCTCGGTCATGAATACCAACGCATAAGAACCTTCGATTTCGGCAAGCACCTTTTTAACTGATGCTTCAAAATCACCATTCCAGTGTTCTTCCAAAAGGTGAGCAACAACTTCGGTATCTGTCTCTGACGTAAAGACATGGCCTTTAGCAATCAGCTTTTCTTTAATATGAAGATAGTTCTCGATAATACCGTTGTGCACAACAACGAATTTGCCGGTGCAATCGGTATGCGGGTGTGAGTTCACATCGGACGGACGGCCGTGAGTGGCCCAACGGGTGTGGCCAATTCCGACATGGCCCTGCGGCGGATTTTGCTCAATCTTCTTTTCTAATACTCCAAGCCGGCCTACACTCTTTTCGACATTAATAGTATTACCGTCAAAAACAGCGATTCCGGCGGAATCATAGCCGCGATATTCAAGCTTAGTCATGCCTTCAATCAGAAATTGCGCGGCTTCTTTCGGGCCTATATAACCAACAATACCACACATATGGTAAATTCCTCCTAAGTTGTCTTTACATTATATTAACTTGTGTCTGCTTAAACCGTTTTGTCCCGCAGGTCACCCCACGGTTTTGTCGGTTGTTTATCGACCGCAGTAAGGCCGAGAGGCATCCGCTGATTAGTCTCGACAACCTCTTCCTCGTCAACTTACCTCCGGAGTCTGACGCTTTAGCTCGCCAGCCGCTTATAACCAAATTATCGAAAACTTATCCAAAAGTAAGTTCCAGCGCTTATAAAATATTCTTTGTTAAATAACTTGCTGCTATCCATTATCACCTCCTTCGGATACTTATTATATGAATAAAGGAGCACCATGGTGCTCCTATGCAAATCTATTTTAATATAATAAATAGTTCCGGTCAACTAGGACTGTTCTTTTCGAACAACTTCGGCAATTGTATTTACAATCCGCTCAAGATCAGTCATATTAGGGCCTTCAGCCATTACCCTGATTAATGGCTCGGTACCTGACGGCCGCACTAAAATGCGTCCGCTATCACCTAGTTCAGCATCGCCTTCGGCAATGGCCTCTTTAATTGCTTGGTTATCTTCCCAGCCATCTTTTGTTTTGACTCGAACATTTACCAACAGCTGCGGATAGATGGTCATTAGGCCGGCCAGTTCTGACAGCTTCTTGCCACTTTTTTTGACTGCCGCAATCAATTGCAGCGCGGTAATAAGACCATCGCCTGTAGTGCTGTAATGACTGAAAATAATATGACCGGATTGCTCGCCGCCTAAAACATAGCCATGCTCTAACATTGATTCAAGGACATAACGGTCGCCGACTGGGGTGATTTCGACCTTGCCGCCGGCTTTTTTAATGGCCTGGTGAAGGCCGATATTGCTCATAACGGTAGCTACAAGCGTATTTTTGGCCAACTGGCTATTTCTCAAAAGATCAAGCGCGCAGATAACCATCATTTGGTCGCCGTCGACTACCTTGCCATTCTCATCAACTGCCAGGCAGCGGTCAGCATCACCGTCATGAGCAATACCGATGTCGGCTCTATGTTCGATAACGGCTTGCTGCAATTGTTTTAAATAAGTTGAACCGCAGTCGCGGTTAATGTTTATTCCATTGGGCTGATCATTGAGGACAACTACCTCGGCGCCAAGCCTAGTGAGTAAGACCGGTGCTGCTTCACAGGCTGCACCATTAGCACAGTCGACAACAATTTTAAGACCGCTGAAATCCTGTTCCACGGTTTCCAAGACATACTCGATATAGTCCTGAATAAGACGATGGGCATGTTCAATAGTTCCTACCGTCTCCCCGGTCGGACGCGTCATTTGTTCCTGCGCCGCTATTGAAACAAGTTCCTCTAATTTATCTTCAACTGCGTCCGGCAGTTTATAACCAGTGCCGGCAAAAAATTTTATACCGTTATCGGGAAACGGATTATGCGACGCCGAGATGACGGCACCAGCCTGGGCTTTATATTTACGGGTAAGATAAGCTACTGCCGGAGTCGGTACAACACCTGCCAAAATGGCCTTGCCACCGGCTGAACATATCCCGGCCGCTAAAGCTGCTTCCAACATCTGACCGGAAATTCTTGTATCCCGGCCAATAATTATTACGGGTTGGGAATGAGTTTCCTCACCGAAATAAGTTGTCGCCGCCCAGCCCATTCTAAAGGCTAATTCCGGAGTTAATTCTTTATTTGCAAGTCCGCGTACACCATCAGTTCCAAAAAGTCTTCCCATCAACATTCTCCCTTCTCAAATAACAATTATAGCTTATATTTTTGCATAATAGATTGCGCATCAAGGCTCTCGGCGCACAACAACCACCTCAAGCACAGCCTGAGGTGGCAGTTAAAGCCGGCGTGGCTAAATTGGCTAACGCCAAATTATCATCCAATGATACACGAAGATTATTAGTTAGTCTAAGCAACAACTGGTCTCTCCTTTTAGAATCCGGCTCGTGCAATGCTACGGTCTTTTTTCAATGTCGATTCGTACAGTAACATTAGTAGTCTTTGTTATTATGCCTTCTCGTAATTGTAATTGAGCCTGAACCTCGACCGGTTTATCAATATTGGCAAGATTTATCGGTTCGGTAAACACCGACTCAATCTTCTCAATTAGAGTCGGATCGCCGGAAATTTCAATTTTATCCGGTTCGGTTATTATCCTTCGCAATACTACATTCCTGGGAACTTCACTGACCAGGATAGTTTTTACATCGACCGTCTTCTTGTTGATTCCCGCCAGATGTAAGGTAACAGCAGCCTTTTGCGGAGTCAAGGTTACCCCTTTAAGTTCCTTGCCTTGTGGATTAACGGCGATGAGCGGCACCTCGGCAGTAAAATCAGCCGATTTATTATTAACATCAACTAAGGCGATAACCTTATCAACAGTCTCTAGCTGCGTACGCGGCCCTTCAACCCGTACTGATGATACATTAGCACTGCTTTTCGCTACCGTTAAGCCGGTCGGCGGAGTTCCGATCGGTCTTATTTCAACTTGAACAGGACGGCTGATAACCGCATCAAGCTGAATCGATATTTTATCAGGCATTATTTCAACAATATCAATATTTGACGGCGTTGACATATTTACTTTTACGGTATTTATTCCTTCCGATACGCCCCTGACATCGATGTATGCCTTAATATCCTGAGTTGAAATACCGGCAACAACGCTCCGTGGCCCGCGAACTCTGACTCTTACATAATCCGGAGTTTCGCTGATTACCATATTGCTGGCTAGGTTGCGAACTTCAAGTGGGGCCTGATAAGTAACTTCAAGCGGTGGATTCTGCTCGTTCATTACGAAAAGCCAGAGAATTGTAGCAAATACTACTGCTATTATTTTAGCTGTTAAATTTTTTTTAGGAAATCTATCCATTATGATTGCCTCCAGTTGAGAAAATCAGCTAGGGAATTCTGCCTGGTAGCAAACAATGGGCGCAATTTTTCCTTCAAGGTTTCGGTATCTAAATGCCTATCAAGCCGTCCTCCGCGCGCTATTGAAATTACGCCAGATTCTTCACTGACAACGATAACCAAGGCGTCAGTCTGCTCAGAAATACCGATTGCCGCCCGATGCCTTGTACCTAGTTCCTTATTTAGCGACCGATCCTCGGTCAGCGGTAATAAACAGCCGGCCGCCATAATGCGATTGCCGCGCAGGATCGCTGCGCCATCGTGCAACGGTGTATTAGGGATAAATATATTAATAAGAAATTCGCTTGAAACCACACCATCAATTTTTATTCCTGTTTCTATATAGTCGTTTAATCCGGTTTCGCGCTCCAGCACGATTAGCGCACCGATTTTATTTTGGGCTAAGACAGTCACTGTTTTAGTAATACTTTCAATCAAATTGGCCGCAGCTGCTTCGTCCAAAGCGGCTGTTTTGCTGAATAGTTTGCCGCGTCCGAGCTGCTCCAGCGCTCTTCTCAATTCTGGCTGAAACACTATCGGTAAAGCAACCAGGACGACCGTCATGGTTTTCTGCAGCAGCCAGTAAATGACATTGAGACCTAGCCACTTACTGACAAAGTTAGCCATTAATAAAACAACCAGTCCCTTTAGAAGCGCAGTTGCACGGGTATCTTTTATCATAAAATACAGCTTGTACAGCACAAAAGCGACAATTGCTATATCAATAAGATCTAAAAAAGTAATTGTAGATATAATGCCATGAATTTGAAAAAACATCTAAAAACTCCTCAACAAAATATCATCTATATCCATTAATCTATTCTACCCATTATCAGGAAAAACCTTTAACAATTTTTTGCGGAATTTAAAAATAAACACCTCCTGTAATTAATTAACAGGAGGTATTTGGACACTATAATTTACAAACTTCGTCAACCCAGCCGTGTTTGTCTTCCAACTTAGCATATTGGATACCGGTAACTGAGTCAAAGAGCTTTTGCGCGAACTCGCCGGTCTTATTATTGTTGATAGTCATTGTCTTATCCTTCCAAGTTAACTCACCAACAGGCGAAATAACGGCAGCTGTACCGGTACCGAATACCTCTTCTAACTGACCCTTGGTATATGCTTCATATACTTCATCGATTGAAATGCGGCGTTCGGTAGCTTTTACGCCCCATTCACGGCACAGTTCGAGGACTGTTCTTCTCGTCATGCCGCCTAGGATACTTCCTTGAAGAGCCGGAGTGATAATTTCGCCGTTAATTTTAAAGAAGATGTTCATTGTGCCAACTTCTTCGATATATTTCCGTTCAACGGCATCAAGCCATAATACTTGAGCAAAACCAGCTTTTTTGGCTTCGTATTCGGCTCTTAAGCTTGCTGCATAGTTGGCCGGGGTCTTAGCTTCCCCAAGACCGCCTTGTACTGCACGGACGAATCTGTCCTCAACTTTGATTTTAACCGGGTTAAAACCAGCTGCATAATAAGCGCCAACCGGCGACAGGATAATGAACAGCTTGTAAGTATCAGATACCTTTACACCAACGTAGGGGTCAGTGGCAATTATAAACGGACGGATATAAAGAGCAGTCCCAACCGAAGCCGGCACCCAGTCTTTGTCTATTTCGACCAGTTTTCTAAGCGAATCAGCGACAAAGTCAACATCGATTCTTGGGATGCAGAGAGCGTCAGCCGAACGATTGAAGCGGTTCAAATAATCCTTGGTCCTAAAAATAGCGATACGGTTATCGACTGTTCGGAAGGCTTTTATACCTTCAAAGATAGCCTGACCGTAATGGAATACCATAGCCGCCGGGAAACAGGCAAATTCGTCGTAGGCGGTAATACGCGGGGAATGCCAGCCCTGCTCGCGATTGTAATCCATTACAAACATGTGGTCGGTAAAGTGTTTACCGAAACCAAGCTGATCTTCCGGCAGCATTTGGCCTCGTTTTTCAATGGTATTGATAGCTAATTCCATGATATGGCCTCCTTATTTTAAGTGGGCAGTAGGATAAAAGGTGTTTACAACGTTACATTTTGGGAACTATTCCCGTGCGAATTAGCCATATTATATAGCGTTTTTTGTATACGTGTCAAGTATTCTTTGCTGATTGTTAACTATTGCTTGGGCAGTTGTTAATGATTGTTCTACCTGGGCGTACGATGTTCCACCATACGAGTTACGAGCGCTTACACAAGT
Source organism: Veillonellaceae bacterium (assembly GCA_012523975.1). Classification (NCBI taxonomy): domain Bacteria; kingdom Bacillati; phylum Bacillota; class Negativicutes; order Veillonellales; family Veillonellaceae; species Veillonellaceae bacterium. Next base: position 80,983 of record JAAYSF010000050.1, on the reverse strand, counting down.
TTCAATCTTTATGGCTTCGATAATATCATTTTCAAACAAGGGTGAAAACTGTTTAAACTCGTCCAGCGACAAATCCATCAGCCATTTGTTATTGTCGATACAGTAGCGAACTGATTTGCCTACCACTTCATGAGCTTGGCGGAACGGCAGGCCTTTTTTCACGAGATAGTCCGCCATATCGGTGGCGTTTGAAAAATCTTTGCGCACAGCATCAGTCATGCGCGGACCGTTGACTTTCATGGCTTTGAGCATTGAAGCATATACCGTTAGACTGAATTTAACGGTATCAATGGTATCAAACAAGCCTTCCTTGTCCTCTTGCAAGTCTTTGTTATAGGCCAGTGGCAAGCCTTTGGCTACTGTCAGCATGGCCATAAGATGGCCAAACACCCGCCCGGTTTTGCCTCTGACAAGTTCTGCTACATCAGGGTTTTTCTTTTGCGGCATAATGCTCGAACCGGTGCAATGGGCATCGTCGAGGTCGATGAAGGAAAACTCGGTTGACGACCAGAGGATTATTTCTTCGCTGATGCGGCTCAGGTGCATCATTAAAATTGAGGCAAAGGATAAGAACTCTAAGATGTAGTCACGATCACTAACAGCATCAATACTGTTTTCATAAACCTTGCTGAACTTAAGCTGTTCAGCTACAAAATGGCGATCAATTGGGAAGGTTGTCCCAGCCAGTGCGCCGGCGCCAAGCGGCATGATGTCGGTACGCTCATAAACACCGTTCAAACGGGAGAAGTCGCGGGCAAACATATAAAAGTAGGCCAGCATGTGATGCGAGAATAAGATTGGCTGCGCCCGCTGTAAGTGCGTATAACCCGGCATGATAACATCTTGGTATTTCTGTGATACCTCTAAGACCGCTTCTTCTAGGTCAACTAGCAGCTTCGCGATTGTCCCTAACTCGCGCCGCAAATACATATGCGTGTCAACAGCTACCTGATCATTCCGGCTGCGGGCGGTGTGCAGCTTGCCACCAACCGCGCCGATACGTTCTGTTAACCGTCTTTCAATATTCATATGAACATCTTCAAGTGCAATGGTAAATTCAAACTTACCGGCTTCAATCTCGGCCAGGATTTCTTTTAAACCGTTGATGATAAGGTCAGCTTCATCCTGGGAAATAATGCCGCATTTAGCCAGCATAGTCGCATGAGCAATGCTGCCGGCAATGTCTTCACGATACATTCTGCTATCAAAAGAAATGGAGGAAGTAAATTCCTCCACCAAAACGTCGGTACTTTTTGTGAACCGACCGCCCCACATGCTCATTACTTTTTCGCCTCTTTCTGCATCAGAGCGCGGACTTTTAGCGGCAGTCCGAAGAGGTTGATAAAGCCTTCGGCGTCTGCTTGGTTGTATACTTCATCACGACCGAAAGTTACAAAACCTTCGTGATACAAGGAGTATGGCGACTTACTGCCAGCACTCATTATATTTCCTTTATAAAGTTTCAAGCGAACTGTGCCGGATACTGTTTGTTGGGTCGAGTCAACAAACGCATCCAGGGCTTCGCGAAGCGGCGAGAACCACATTCCATCATAAACCAGTTCAGCATAACGGACAGCAACTTGCTCTTTATAGTGAAGTGTTGCCCGGTCAAGAGTCAAATATTCGAGTTCACGGTGAGCATAATACAAAATTGCTCCGCCGGGATTCTCATAAACGCCACGCGATTTCATGCCAACAAGGCGGTTTTCAACTATGTCAGTAATGCCGATGCCATTTTCTGCGCCAATAGCATTAAGCTTTTCAAGCAGAGCAACAGCGTCTAGCTTTTCACCGTTAACAGCAACCGGGATACCTTTTTCAAATTCAATTTCAATATATGATGCTTTATCAGGAGCTTGCTCCGGAGTTTTCGTAACCATGAAAACATCATCCTGTGGCTCATTCCATGGATCCTCTAAGTCAGCGCCTTCATGGCTCAAATGCCAGATATTGCGGTCCATGCTATATGGACGCTTTTTGGTGACCGGAACAGGCACATTGTGCTTTTCAGCATAATCGATAGCATCTTCACGGGAACGGATGTCCCACAGCCGCCAAGGAGCGATTATTGCAAGATGAGGTGCCAGCGCTTTAACGGTGAGTTCAAAGCGAACTTGGTCATTGCCTTTACCTGTTGCGCCGTGAGCAATAGCGTCAGCGCCTTCTTTTTCAGCTATTTCAACCATAGCTTTAGCAATGATTGGTCTGGCGAAGGAAGTACCTAACAGATATTTGCCTTCATAAACTGCGCCGGCCTTTAAGGTCGGCCATACATATTCTTCAATAAACGGCTTAGTCAGATCCTCAATATAAACTTTGCTGGCGCCTGATTTCAGCGCTTTTTCCCTAACAGTGTTGAGCTCATCGCCTTGGCCGACATCAGCGCACATGGCGATTACTTCACAGTTGTAGTTTTCTTTTAGCCAGGGAATGATTACTGATGTATCAAGTCCACCGGAATATGCTAACACTACTTTTTTAATATCACTCATTTTAAAGAGGGCCTCCTTTTATTTTGACGCTTGACTTGGTCAAACGGCTTAAATGTCACCCATTAATAGCGCCATAATCGCTTTTTGAACATGCAATCTGTTTTCGGCTTGGTCGAATACCGCTGATTGCTTACTTTCAATAGCCTCGTCCGTTATTTCCTCGCCCCGGTGGGCTGGCAGACAATGGAGAATTATCGCATCAGGCTTGGCAACTTTTAAGGTGTCCGCGTTGACCTGATAATTTGCAAAAACTTTGGCCCGAATTTGCTGTTCGGCCTCCTGCCCCATGCTTGCCCATACATCGGTATAAAGGACATCAGCATCTTTTGCGGCTTCCAGGGGATCAGTACAAATAGTGATTTTGCTGCCGGTTAAGGCGGCATCTGCCACAGCCTCAGCCACTATAACCTCATTGGGTGCATACTCTTGTGGGGCAGCTATCGTAATATCCATGCCAACTTTAGCACAGGCATGCATAAGCGAGTTCGCCATGTTATTACAGTCTCCGATATAGGTCATCTTAAGACCTTTTAAATTGCCTTTATGCTCCATAACAGTGAAAATATCGGCGAGCGCCTGACAGGGATGCTGCAAGTCTGTAAGGGCGTTTATTACCGGTACTGTTGCATATTGAGCTAACTCAGTGACGATATCATGTGAAAATGTCCGGATCATGATTCCGTCAACATAACGGGATAGAACCCGCGCGGTATCCTTTATCGGCTCACCCCGGCCTATCTGCATATCTCTCGAACTCAAAAACAAACCCATGCCGCCAAGCTGCCACATTCCTACCTCAAAAGAAACGCGTGTACGGGTTGATGCTTTCTCAAAAATCATCCCGAGTGTTTTACCCTTTAAGATGTGATGCTCTATTCCCTTTTTTTGCTTGGCTTTGAGTTCTGCCGCCAACTCAAGAATTTGCTGCACTTCGGCACACGACAAGTCATGAATTGACAGTAAGTCTTTTTTTCCCTTTAGGACCATAGTTTTTCCCCCACTTAACAATTATAACACGCAAATATGATAAAATTAACAGTTTCGGTAAATTGTTCATCACACTTCGCTCCGTTGTGTTCGCAATGACATCATTAAGCTGTACAATTATCTAGCTTGACTAACCTAATTTCCTAGCTGTCATCGCGAGCGTAGCACGGCGATCTATCTTTTAACTATAACGTTGCCAAAACTTCGTCTAGCACCTTAACTACTTCATCAGCATGACTTTTGCTGATATTGAGCGGCGGTACCAATCTCAGCACGTTTCCGGCTGTACAGTTAATGATAACGCCTTTATCTAGACACTTTCCGACAATATCACGCCCGGGCTGACTAAGATTAATTCCAATCATCAATCCCTTACCGCGAACCTCAGTGATAAGCGCAGGATACTTTTGTTGAAGCTTTTTCAGCGCTTCTACCATATATGAACCTACCGCTTCAGCGTTGGAAGCAAGGTTTTCTTCCTTCATTACGCGTAACACAGCATTAGCTGCAGCGCACGCCAACGGATTGCCGCCGAAGGTTGAGCCATGATCGCCAGGGCCGAAGACATTGGCCACCTTGTCTTGAGCTAAAAATGCCCCTATCGGTACACCGCCGCCTAAGCCTTTGGCCATGGTTACAATATCGGGCTTGATATTAAAATGCTCATAAGCAAACATCTTACCGGTTCGGCCCACGCCTGTCTGAATTTCATCGAAGATCAGCAGAATGTCTTGTTGATCGCATAGCTGACGGACTTTTTCCAAATAACCTTCGGCCGGTACATTGACACCGCCTTCACCTTGAATCGGTTCAAGCATAATTGCGCAGGTATTAGGCGTCACCGCTGCTTTGAGCGCCTCGAAGTCATTATAGGGCACATATTTAAAGCCGGCCGGCAGGGGCTCATAGCCTTTTTGATACTTAGGCTGGGCTGTTGCTGTCAAGGTAGCCAACGTCCGCCCGTGAAAGCCATGTTCAGCCGAAATTATTTCGAGTTTATCCGGACTAATTGTCTTACCGTATTTTCGCGCCAGTTTTATAGCGCCCTCATTGGCTTCGGCCCCGCTATTGGCTAGGAAAACCTTATCGAGTCCGCTTAGTTCAGCCAGCGAAGTTACTAACATGGCTTGTTCCTCAGTGTAATACAGATTTGAACAATGAATAAGCTTGCCGGCTTGCTTGGCAATAGCCGCTACCAGTTTAGGATGAGCATGACCCAGCACATTTACCGCGATACCGGCCAGAAAGTCTAAATATTTTTTACCCTCGGCATCATATACATACGGACCTTCGCCATGGGATAAAACGATTGGATACCGGGCGAACACCGGCATATAATGCTGCCGGTCGAGCTCCATGATTTGGTTTTTATCCACAAAACTTCACCTCTATACGGCTATTTAACAACTTCAGTACCAATTCCCTTGGCGGTGAATACTTCAAGCAATAGCGAATGCGGCTGCCGACCGTCAATAATATGCGTCTTTACCGCCCCGCCCGCCAAGGCCCGGATACATGATTCTACTTTCGGAATCATCCCACCATCAATAGCATGGCTTTTAATCATCTGCTGAGCTTCAGTAAAACCTAAAGTTGAGATAAAAGTGCTCTTGTCATGATAATCACGGTAAATACCTTCGGTATCGGTCAGCAGCAATAGCTTCTCGGCTTTGAGTGCTCCGGCTACTTCACCTGCTACATAATCAGCGTTGATATTGTAGGTTTCATTGGCAGTGCTGACGCCGACGGGCGCGATTACCGGTATATAGTCATTGTCAAGGAGAGTTGTTAGTATATCAGTATTAATCTTCTCGATATCGCCGACAAAGCCAATATCCACTTCCTTGATCTCATCATTCTCATGAACTTTAGCCAAGTGCTTCTTGGCAATGATAAGGTCAGCGTCTTTGCCGCTCAGACCGACCGCCTTAGCGCCTTGGTGATTAATAAGACTGACAATCTCAGTGTTAATTTTCCCGACCAATACCATTTCAGCGACCGACACTGTTTCCTCATCGGTTATTCTGAGGCCGCTGACGAAGGCCGACTGTTTGCCCATCTGCTTGAGCATACCGGTAATTTCCGGGCCGCCCCCATGGACAACAACCGGCTTCATGCCAATATATTTCATCAGGATAATGTCCTTGATGACGCTATGCTTCAGCTGATTATTAATCATGGCGTTACCGCCGTATTTTATTACGATGGTTTTGCCATAGAATTTCTGCATATACGGCAAAGCTTCAATTAGCACCGCCGCTTGTTCAATTGCACTGCTTATTTTAATCGCCCCCTTATGCTTAGGTGTGGTACTCACCGTTGATTTTTACATATTCATAAGAGAAATCGCAGGTCCAAACAGTAGCTTCTTCTTGGCCCATGCCCAAATCAACCGTAACTTTGATATCATGCGCCGCCATAACCGCCCGCAGCGCCTGCTCATCGTAGTCAAGCGGCAGTCCGCCGTCAACCAGTTTGACATTGCCAATTAAAAGCGAGGTTTTTTCTGGAGTCACATTGGCCTCTGAATAGCCTACGGCGCAGATTATCCGTCCCCAGTTAGGGTCCTGACCAAAGAAAGCAGTTTTAACGAGCGGGGATTTGGCAATAGCCATTGCCGCTTTCTTGGCATCTGCGAAACTTTCTGCTCCTTTTACTGTTATTTCCAAGAATTTTGTCGCGCCTTCACCGTCACGTGCTACCATTTTGGCCAGAACAATGCAAAGTTCGCGGAGCGCAATGGAGAAGTTTATATATTCCGGCATGTCAGCACTGTCGATAAGTCTGTTTCCGGCAAGTCCATTGGCCATTACCGCTACCATGTCATTAGTGCTGGTGTCACCGTCGACGGTAATCATGTTAAAAGAAACATTAACAGCATCGGTTAACGCCTTTTGTAGCAGTTCCGGTGTTATTGCCGCGTCGGTAGTTATGAAAGCAAGCATGGTGGCCATATTAGGATGAATCATGCCTGAACCCTTAGCCATACCGGCCATTGTTACTTTGGCATCACCGAACATAAAATCGATTGCCACTGATTTAGGGAAGGTATCGGTCGTCATGATAGCTTGGCGGGCTTTATTGTGGTCGTCTTCCGACAGCATATTTACGGCTTTTTCAATACCTGCTTCAACTTTATCCATCGGTAAATTTACACCGATAATACCTGTTGAAGCTACTACTACCTGGTTTTCCTCAATATTAAGCAGTGACGCTGTTTTGCGCGCCATTGCCTCAGCATTCGCTAATCCGACATCGCCCGTGCAGGCATTAGCGCAGCCGGCATTAACAACGAATGCCGATATTTTGCCGCCTGCAACATTGCGGCGGGAAACAATAACCGGCGCGGCCGCCATTACGTTGGTGGTAAAAACAGCTGCTCCGGCTGCCGGAACAGTACTATAAACGATGGCTAAGTCTTCTTTACCGCTCTTTTTGATGCCGGCCTTAACACCAGACGCTTTAAACCCCTTCGGAGCTGTTATCATCGGATCAATTATATTAATCATATTAGTTGCCTCCTTATTTACTTAGCTTGCTTTCATATTTTCTATTTCTATTTTCTAAATTACTAATTTTCAAATCTATCATGGATATAACGGTGCTTGTGTTAAACCGGTTTTTTCATCCAAGCCAAATAAGACATTCATATTTTGTACGGCCTGACCTGCAGCGCCTTTGACAAGGTTATCGATTGCCGAGATGACAACGACGCGATTGGTGCGGCTGTCAACGTGCCAACCGATATCGCAGAAATTTGAGCCTCGGGTATTTTTAGTGGCAGGGTAGCCGCCACGGCCTAACAGACGGATAAAATATTCCTCGCCATACAGCGCGTTAAAGGCTTCATCTACTTGCTCCGCCGTTACACCTTGGTTAAGGCTGGCATAGCAGGTGCTTAAAATACCACGGGCCATCGGAATGAGATGCGGTGTGAAATTTATTACAACCTCTTGACCGGCTAATTCTGTCAAAGCCTGCTCAATCTCCGGAGTGTGGCGATGACCCCCAACATTATAGGCTTTTAAGTTTTCAAACATCTCGGTGAAATGGCTGTTTAGGCTGAGACTGCGTCCTGCCCCCGAAACGCCAGATTTGGCATCAACAATAATGGTATCTAGTTTAATCAGGTTGTTCTTTGCCAACGGCGCTAGCGCCAAGATGCTTGCTGTCGTATAACAGCCAGGATTACCCACAATATTTGCTGTCTTTACCTGTTGTCGGTACAGTTCGGTTAAGCCATATACAGCTTTAGCTTCCTGATGGGTGTGTTCGACTTTATACCACTTTTCATAGACCTTGGTATCACGGAACCGATAATCGGCCCCAAGATCAATAATCTTGACATTTTGCCCGGCCAACTGTTTACCGACGGCCATGGCATGGCCATGGGGCAAACCAATAAAGACAACATCACTATTAGCTGCAATCGTTGTTAAGTCTTTAAGACTGTCTAAGGTGTTATCGTAAAACTTGGTCAAATGCGGGTATGCATTATTAATCGCTATACCGGTGCTGCTTTCAGACGTAATATGAACAATTTCGGCTTCGGGATGGCCGGATAATATGCGCAGCAGCTCTTCGCCGGTATAACCTGTTGCACCGATTATGCTGACTTTCATGACATCTCCCCCTATATTAGTTATAATTATACACCCATATTGAATATTAATGCAATATGTTTTTTAAAAACACGCGGCCGACACGTAACTAAAAAACTCGGCTTTCGCCGAGTTATTTTAAAATGCCACTGTTCCGCTGATTTTTATCTGCATTCCGCAGGCCAGGCATTTTTTATCATCGGTCAGAGAACTCTTTTCCCCATAACGGTCGATGACCACCTGCCCGCATCGTGGACAGTAGGTATCACTGCCGTTACTGCCAATGTTGCCTAAATAAACATAGTTTAAATACTGCCGGGCAGTTTCATAAGCCATTTCCATAGTTTTTAACGGCGTTGGCTGCTCCCGCATCTTGTAGTTAGGAAAGTAACGGGAAAAATGCAGTGGAATATCTTTGCTTATACCGGCTAGCCACTTAGCCAGATCACGCAGTTCTGCCTGGCTGTCATTAAGGTTTGGAACTATCAGCGTTGTGATTTCAACATGACAGTCCTCAGCAGCCTGCTCTACTGTTCTTTTTACATCATCAAGCCGGCCGGCGCAAATTTTATGGTAATATTCGCTGTTAAAGGCCTTTATGTCGATATTCAGCGCGTCGATAAACGGAAGCAGTTCAGCGAGCGGATCCTTATTTATAAAGCCATTGGTTACAAGCACATTTTTAAGCCCGGCTTCATGACCGGCTTTAGCTGTATCCAATATGTATTCGTACCACACGCTGGGCTCGGAATAGGTAAAAGCAATGCCAATATTTCGCTTTCCTTGCTTGAGGGCGAGCTCAACGGCCTTATCGGGCAGCAGTTCGATAGTCTCCGGGTCGGCTTGGGCAATCTGCCAATTCTGACAAAACTGACAGGCAAAGTTGCAACCCCAAGTACCAAGCGAAAGAATATAGTTGCCGGGATAAAAGTGGTAAAGCGGTTTTTTTTCAATCGGGTCCAGTGCATATGATGAACAGGCGGCGTAATTCTGAGTATATAACTTACCGTCAATGTTCTTACGCACCCGGCAAAAGCCTGTCCGACCTTGCCCAATTATGCATTCCTTGGGACAAAGCTGACAGATGGCTTTGCTATCCTCCGTGCGATAATACCGTGCCTCGCGCATCAATGTCACCTCAGAATATGGCTGATGAGCCGTTTTAATGATATCTAGTTACAAAAAAGCGGAATAATTCGATTTCTTGGTCAGGCGCTATCCCGGCCTTCTGCATGGCAATCCCAATTTGTTCTTCAACAGTATCGACGCCTTCAAGTGCCGGCAGCAGCAGTCCGCTGCGGTAGCCGCGTTTGACAATAACGCCGTACTTCTGCGGATCAAGTTCCTTGATACTGTCTACCTTCTCGGGAGCAGACAAAATATCAACTGAAAACTCTATATCAGGAAGCTCATCAAGTCTTACCGGTTCAAAACGGGGATCATGAATGCCGGCACTGATGGCCATCTCTATTATCTCGGCGGCCAGGTTGGGCTGGGTAGGTTTAAAAGTTCCAATACAGCCGCGCAATTGACCAGACTTTTTCAATGAGACAAAGGCGCCTGCTCTATTGGCAAGTTCGGGCGGCAGTTCCTTGGGGATAGGGATTTTCTGTCCGGTTTCAAGATAGTGCCTTAAACTATCCTGAGCCAATTTTACGGGTGCACTGACCTCAGCCACTTTTATTGCCTCCCTTTTCACTGTCCTTAACACTGATGAATGCTATACCATAGCCTACTCCAAAGGGGCCTTCATAGGACAGAATTTTGGCCGTAGACTCCAAGCCTCCCAAAACCCCCATCATGAACAGTACTGGCCTTAGGCCGCACTCGCCTGCCTCATCAACTAGCTGAGGATCAATATTTAAAAGCGCTTTGACGTCGTGATTCTTAATTGCTTCAAGCAGCAGTTCATCAAACTCCTTGCCGCGCGGACTATAGCCGGCAGGAGCGTCCAGTGTTAGCCGGTGCGATAAATCTCCTGACGCAATCACAGTCACCTTCTTGTCCGCCATATCAATAGCCGCTTGAACGGCCTTGCCAAAGGTGTACATTTCCTCGTAGGGCATCATTCCAATGGATAAATGGACAAGCTGGCCTTTAAAACCAGCTTTATGTAAATAATATAATGGTACCACTGCACCATGGTCGAGTTCCAAGTTGAGGCGGTAGTTCTTTGCTAAGTCGTCCGTTAGTTCTATTAGGTTTACACCAAGGCGTTTGGCTTGTTTTAAAATGTGCCGGACTAACAGGCCGTCAGTTTCAAAGGCAACCGAAACATCTGGAACGCCAAAAGCAGCCAAGTTACCTTTTAAACGGGGATGAATACTGATGCTGGCAGCATCTTCAAAGACCGGACCATGGGGGGTAATAATTACGATGGTTTGGGGGTTATCTTCTTTTATTAAGCGAGCTACTTCTTCAGCCGAATTGACAGTAGCCTGTATTTTAACTAGCTCACTTCCACCAACTTCAGGAATCATAATTGGCGGATGCGGCATGAGAGCGCAACTTACCAGTTTTGTCACTATATCACTCCTTTGAGTACCAATACATCCTAAACCCTAGTCTGTTCAAAAACGAGCATAGCAAGGCGCATTTCAACAGACTTTAGTTTATCTTGCTGCATTTTGGCTAAAATGATACGCTAAGGCTTTAGCAATCTGATTTGCCAGTTTTTGTTGATATGAGCTATCTGCCAGCAAATTTGCCTCGGTTTTATTTGTTATATAACCCGTTTCTACTAATATACCCGGAATAGTGGTTGCTTTCAACAAAACAATGTCGTTATCCTGCTTAGCCTGACGGCGATTACCGGGCGGAAAGCCTTTTAAGGCTAGCTGGGCTATCTCAGCCAATCCTTTATTGTCTTGATTACCGTAAAAAATCTGTGCGCCTTTCTGCCGTTCATCACGGATAGCATTGCAATGAACACTTACAAATAGCTGAGCGCCCGAAGTATTGATAATTTCTGCGCGTTTTAGTAAATCGTTCCGTTTTCCGCCCTTACCGCGTGTATAGTAATCATTGTCGCCTTCACGAGTCATTATTACCTGCGCGCCGTTTGCTTTTAAAATATCAGCAAGCTTTAAGGCTATGGCCAGCGTAATATCCTTTTCCGATAAACCATTACCTTTGGCACCGCTGTCAATCCCCCCATGGCCAGGGTCTAGAGCAATAACCTTTCCTGCCAGGCTAGAGAGATCAGTAGAATCTATGTCTTCGGAAACAAAATACTGCAATGTCAATAAATTGATGGCCACAACTACAATGCTAAATACAACTATCTTTTGCAGAACTTTGCGACGAACTGATAAAATGCGCACAATGCATCCCCCCCGAAATCACTCCCTACACATTATGCCGGAAAAGTAAGGGCTATGCCGCCCAGTATAGCCAAAAAACGACATTTGCTGTAAAATAATAATTGATAATATCGCAATCTAAAATCGGAGTTAAATTGGTTCACCAATTTAAGGAGGCGTAATGGGTAAGCGTTTTTTTATTCTGCTTGTTATTTTGTTTGCCGCATCATTTTTATACGCAGGGGGCGGCAGCCTGATTAATTCGGTGGTACCGTCAAAACAAACCGAACAAACGATTTCAAGTCTGAAAAACGGCTGGGACAAATTATACCGGGTAATCGCTCTTAAATCGGCTGTTAATGCCAAACTAAACAAGAACAACTATACAAAGCTTGAAGATATCCCGCTCACGATGCAGCAGGCCGTCATTGCAGTTGAGGATAACCGCTACTACCAGCATGTGGGATTCGATATCGAAGGCATTATCCGCGCAAGTCTGGTCAACCTTCAGAGCGGTTCAATCGTGGAAGGCGGCAGCACTATTACTCAACAGCTTGTCCGCAATCTATTTTTGACCCACGACAGATCACTCACGCGTAAAGTCGAAGAGATTATATTGGCAATCGATATGGAAATGCGCTATTCAAAAGAGGAAATCCTTGAAATGTATCTTAATACCGTATATTTTGGGTCAGGCACTTATGGTATTGATCAAGCCGCCAAGATATATTTCGGCAAAGAGCCGGCGAAGCTCACTTTGGCCGAGTGTTCAATGTTAGCCGGTCTGCCCAATGCTCCTTCATTGATTTCCCCCTACGTTAACTTTTCCGCCGCTAAAGGCCGGCAGGCTGTGGTACTTTCGACAATGGTTAAGAACGGTTATATCAGTCCCAGTATGGCTGAACAAGCTAAGCTGACACCGATAAAACTCGCCAAATAAAAAAGAGGCTAATAGCCTCTTTTTTATTTAAAAGAAATTTTTAATTGGCTTGTAGTTATCACTATCGAACTGTTCTTGAACAACCATGCGTTTAGTTCGTTCTATGGTAAATTCGCGGATATATGTATTTTCATCGATGAATTTCGGGTCCTTTATCAGGCGGCCTTCTTCCTGAATATTAAAAGCTAAAACTGTATAGTTACCTTTATGTAATGCCGGCTCAGCTTTGACTGCAACCCCCATAGTTACCGGAGACTGCAGTTCCTGAAACTGTCTTGTAACCTGGTCATAGCTAATAAAAACCTCAGCCTTTGGATGTGTTACTAATTGATAAACTTCAGGAAAATAGTCCTTTAATTCCTTAATTTTAATCGCCATATTCGGCGTAAACCGTTGTGCTATTACCGGAGCCTCAGGCCGGTCATTCAGATACATTACTTCCATTTGAATTCCCAAACCCTGACGTTCAAAGCTATAGGTAAATGAGGCCGCTTTAGCCCTTTTTTTGCCCTTTTGCTCCCATTCTTGCTTAGGCCATAATTGATTATCAGTATCTATGGCCATGCGATATTCACCATACTGGCTGGCAATAGTGGTTTTTGTGTCATCAAGGCTGGCAAAAGCCGTGCTGCCGGTAATGGTCATAACGGCCATCAAAGCAGCCGCCGCGAGTTTCTTCATTTAAGATTCCCCCATACTTCATAATATGGATAATATTACACTTTAAGGGATAATAATCCTGCCGAATCAAGCAAAAACAAAACCCAGAAAGATAATTCTTTCTGGGTTGAATGTTGTATTAACGTTTTGAGAACTGAGAAGCTTTACGCGCTTTTTTGAGGCCGTATTTGCGGCGTTCTTTTTCACGCGGGTCGCGGGTTAAGAAACCAGCTTTTTTTAGTGATGAACGGTAGTCAAGGTCAACGCGGAGCAGAGCACGGGCGATACCATGACGTACTGCGCCGGCTTGCCCGGATGGGCCCCCTCCCTCAACTTTGGCAATAACATCGTATTTACCGAGAGTATCGGTTAAGTTAAGCGGTTGCTTAACGATAAGCTCAAGCGTCGGACGACCGAAGTATTCTAAAACTTGACGGCCATTAATAGTGATATTGCCTTCTCCCGGAACCAGACGAACTCTGGCAACCGAGGTCTTTCTGCGGCCTGTGCCGTAGTAGTTAACCAATGCCATTTAAATGTTCCTCCCTTCCGGTTTATTTAATATTTAATTCAAGTACTTCGGGCTTTTGAGCTTCATGCGGATGAGCCGGGCCGCGATATACTTTGAGTTTGCGATACATTGCACGACCAAGACGGTTTTTCGGCAGCATACCTTTAACCGCGAATTCAACCAATCTTTCCGGTCTGTCAGCCAACAGTTTGCCAGCTGGGGTGAAAGTAGTTCCACCTGGGTAACCAGAATGACGGAAGTAAGTCTTTTGAACAAGTTTTTTACCAGTGAGCACAACTTTATCAGCGTTAACTACGATAACATGATCGCCGGTATCAACATGCGGTGTGTAGGTCGGTTTATGTTTGCCGCGAAGAATCTTTGCAACTTCAGCAGCTAGTCTACCTAAAGTTTTACCTTCGGCATCTACTACGTACCACTTACGTTCGATAGTGGCGGCGTTTGCCATGAATGTTGTTTTCATGTCGATATCCCTCCTTATTGCTAGCGTTCAGAGCAAATGGGATTTTTGGTTCAGGAATTCCGGGGCTAAGGGAAACCATGACAAAAATCTCATAAGGCTATTGTAATAAATGGCCATGCTAATGTCAAGGTTTTTACCTTGTAAGCATCAACTTTATTTTTAGCTCATCGTCAGTAGAAGACCTGCTGCAAATAAAGGCCTTGCGGCGGGGCTGTTACACCTGCTTGCCTACGGTCACGGCCGGCCAGTATAGCGGCAAATTCAGCCTGATTAATTTTTTCCAAGCCGACATCTACCAGTGTTCCTACAAGATTGCGTACCATATGATATAAAAAACCGTTTCCCCAGAACCTAAATTCCAGCATTTGACCTTCTGTATGACAAGATGCCTCGAATATCGTTCTGACAGGATTTTTTGCGTCACCACCGGCGGCGCGAAAGGCTGAAAAATCATGAGTGCCGACTATTAATTGTGCTGCGTTGTTAATAGCTTGTACATTAAGCAGCTTAGGTATGTGCCAGGTATAGTTGCGATAGAACGGATCAGGTAGTTTATTCTGATACACGCGATAAATATAAATCTTACCCTGCGCACTAAAGCGGGCGTTGAAATCAGGCTGCATCTCTTGACCTGATAAAACAACGATATCGTCAGGCAGAATAGATCTGGCTGCTAACGGTATTCTTTCCGCCGGAATTGTTCCGGTAGTTGAGAAACTTACCACTTGGCCGTAGGCATGGACCCCGGCATCAGTCCGGCCGGCGCCTGTTATTTTAAGTTGGTGGCCAAACAGCTTGGCAAGTTTATCTTCAACTGTCTGCTGGATAGTCATGCAGTTTTTTTGACGCTGAAACCCGTGATAGTTTGTGCCGTCATAGGCAATCGTAAGTTTAAGATTGCGTACACTTGTCATATCTAACCACCATAAAACCGTAAGGCTATTAATATAATAAGCAGTACCACCAAAACCCCGCCGGCCAAATAATCGCGGCTAGTAACAGCAAGCTGCTTCATGCGTGTGCGGTTTTCGCCGCCGCGGTAGCACCGGGCTTCCATTGCGGTTGCCAGTTCATCGGCTCGCCGGAATGCGCTGATAAAAAGCGGCACTAATATTGGAACCATATTTTTCGCCCGCTTTAAGATATTGCCGGACTGGAAATCTACACCACGCGCCGATTGCGCCTTAATTATCCGCTCCGTTTCCTCTAAGAGGGTTGGGATGAACCTAAGGGCGATAGTCATCATCATAGCTAGTTCATGGGCTGGAACACCAATCTTTTTTAAAGGCCGAAGCAGCATTTCAATCCCGTCAGTAAGGGCAATGGGCGAGGTTGTGAAAGTCAGTAGCGATGAGATAATGATAAGATATATCAGCCGGGCCGACATCATCAGTCCCTGCCTTAAGCCTTCCTTGGTTATTGAAATTATCCCCCAGGCATACATTTCTGTCCCAGGTGTTGTCAGCATATGAATGCCCAGCGTAAAAGCAACAATAATCCAGAGCGGCTTAATTGATCGCAGTATCAGCTTAAAAGGAATGCGCGAAATTGCTATTGTCATAACGACAAAGGCAGTTAACACCAAGTAACCTAAATAGCTTTGGGCCAGAAAAATACTGCTGATGAAAGTTGTCGTAAGCAAAATCTTGGTACGTGGATCGAGCTTATGCAATGCTGAATTTCCAGGGTAATATTGCCCTAGTGTAATATTAGAGAGCACTAGCCTCGCCTCCTTACCGCAGTGATGATAGCCTCTGTAGCACTTTCTACCGTAAGAATATCGTCATCAACACTAAGCCCGGTTTCTTTCAACCGGCGCATAAAGGCCGTTATATTTGGAATATCAACACCGGCAGATTTAAGTTTATCCCGGCTATTTCTAAATATTTCACGCGGCGCGCCGTTGAGGCTAACTTCACCCTTATTCATTACTATCATGCGCGTAGCCAATTTTGCGACATCTTCCATATTGTGTGAGACTAACACAACAGCGATGCCAGTAGCGTTAAATAACTCCTGGATTTGCTGAAATATTTCATCGCGGCCTTTAGGATCGAGACCGGCGGAAGGCTCATCCAAAATGAGATACTCAGGGTTAAGAGCAATAACCCCGGCAATGGCTACGCGGCGCATTTGGCCGCCGCTCAAATTAAACGGTGAGCGCTTGCTGAAAGTATCAAAATCAAGCCCGACAAATTCCATAGCCTGCTGAACCCGGCGCTCTACTAAATCCTCATCAATGCCTAAATTGCGCGGGCCAAAGGCAATGTCGTCATAGACAGTTTCTTCGAACAATTGGTGTTCGGCATACTGGAATACCATCCCCACTTTACGCTTGGCCTCTCTAGCCTGCGAGGATTTTTTATTAATATCTACTCCGTCCACAGTTATAACGCCTGATGTTGGCTGTAACAGACCGTTTAAGTGCTGAACAAGCGTCGATTTTCCTGATCCTGTGTGGCCGATAATACCAACAAATTCACCTGGCTTAATTTCCAGGTTAATATTTTTAATTGCGATTCGTTCGTAGGGCGTATCAGGCATATACGTATAGGCTACGTTATCTAAAATTATCGACATAGCGCCACCGCCAATTCGTCCTCATTTACAATGCCATCAGGCAAATTGAGCCCTTGGTTTTTGAGGCGATATGCCAAATCGGCTGCTAACGGCACGTCGAGCCCCATGTTCTTTAATTCTTTAGCGTTTCTAAATACTTCATTAGGAGTGCCGCGCATCACGCCCTTGCCTTTATCCACAACTACTACCGTATCTGCTGCGGCTGCTTCTTCCATAAAATGAGTTATATAGACTATAGTCATTTTATCTTCTTTATTAAGCCGACAAACAGTAGTCAGCACCTCTTCACGGCCAACCGGATCAAGCATGGCAGTTGGCTCGTCCAAGACAAGACATTCTGGATGCATCGCAAGCGCGCCAGCAATGGCTACGCGCTGCTTTTGCCCGCCTGATAATAAATGCGGCGCATGATACCGATACTCTGTCATACCGACACTTGCCAGCGCCGTTTCTACACGCCGGCAGATTTCAGCTTGCTCAACACCTAAGTTCTCAGGTCCGAAAGCTACATCTTCCTCAACGACTGCCGCTACTATCTGATTGTCTGGGTTTTGGAAAACCATCCCTACTGTCTGTCTAATCTGCCATAGATGTTCGGCTACTGTTGTGTCCAGGCCTTTTATGCGGCACTTGCCGGCAGTGGGCAGCAAAAGGGCATTCAAATGCCTCGCCAGTGTTGATTTGCCTGACCCGTTTGTGCCAATAACTGCGACAAATTCACCTTGACTTATTGTAAGATTTATATTATCAAGTGCCTTAAACTCCCCACCTTCAGGTGTCTTGAAGGAGTGACACAAATTTTCAATACTGATAAACTCTCCCATGCGCAATACCTCATTTTAAGAGTTCTATAAATAATCTCCTATGAACCTTGAACCTTTTAACCGGAAACGGATTTATTATTTCAATTATCATAAAAAAGGCGACCACATGGCCGCCTTTTTTGCATTACACCAGTTCTAATATTGCCATAGGCGCAGCATCGCCGCGGCGTGGTCCCAGTTTTAGGATACGGGTGTAACCGCCTTGACGATCAGCATATTTAGGTGCAATTTCGTCAAATAATTTTTTTACAACTTCTTCATCCATGAGCTCTGCTAAAACTTGACGGCGAGCATGCAGATCGCCACGCTTAGCCAAGGTAATCATTTTCTCGGCAAGACCGTTGATTTCTTTGGCTTTAGCCTCGGTTGTTTCAATTCGCTCGTGTTGAAAGAAGGAAGTCAAAATGCTGCGAAACAGCGCTTTTCTTGCGCTAGTGTCACGTCCTAACTTTCTGTAGGCCATACTCTTCCCTCCCCTTACTCCTCGTATTCTGTCAGTGATAACCCAAGTTCGTGCAACTTTTTCTTGACTTCGTCAAGGGATTTGCGGCCAAGGTTACGCACTTTCATCATGTCTTCTTCTGTTCTTTGGACAAGTTCAGCGACGGTATTAATACCGGCCCGCTTCAGGCAATTATAGGAACGCACCGAGAGATCCAAATCTTCAATAGTCATTTCCATTGTTTTTGAACCGCTCTCTTCAGGCGCCTCGGTAAAGGTTCCTTCAGCGCCGTCTTCTTCCGGAGGGCTCCCGGCCATGTTTTGAAACAGCTTAAGATGAGCCACCATAATACCTGCAGCCTTACTAACTGCCTCTTCGGGTCTCATACTGCCGTCAGTCCATACTTCCAGCGTTAATTTGTCGTAATCTGTAACGTTACCGACACGCGTATCCGTAACCTGGTAATTAACTCTTAGAATGGGTGAAAAAATGGAATCGACAGGGATGACCCCGATAACATGATCAGGTCTCTTGTTCTTATCAGCCGGTACATAACCGCGGCCGCGTTCAACAGTAATTTCCATATTGAGCGTGCCGCCGTCAGCGACAGTCGCCAAATGCAGTTCGGGATTTAGAATTTCAATATCTGGCCCGGTGACTATGTCACCTGCAGTGACTTCGCCTTCGCCGGTCCACTCTACCCGTAAGACTACTGTTTCATCAGTGTATGATTTTAGGCACAATTCTTTCAAGTTCAAAATAATGTCGGTAACGTCTTCCCGAACACCCGGAATAGTGGAAAATTCGTGGAGCACGCCGTCAATCTTGACAGATGTTACAGCTGCGCCGGGCAGTAACGACAAAAGAATACGCCGCAGGCTGTTGCCCAGGGTAGTACCATAGCCGCGCTCCAAAGGCTCGCAGACAAATTTGCCGTAACGGCTGTCTTCACTTACTTCCACTACTTCGATCTTCGGTTTTTCGATTTCGATCATTCTGGAAAGACCCTCCTCTTTGCGCACTACTAAGTTACGCTATACCCACGGCTGAGGGTGTATTATCTGGAGTACAATTCAACGATAAGATGCTCTTGAATCGGGGTATCAATTTCCTCGCGGGTGGGGTAGCGCAGTACTTTACCGCTCATATCTTGCGCTGATACTTCCAGCCAGGCTGCAACAGTCTTATGACCGGCGTTTTCAGCGATTTCCTTGATTAAAGGTGACTCTTTGCTAGCTTCAGCCACAACAATGAGATCGCCTGGTTTTACCAAGTAAGACGGAATGTCTACACGACGACCGTTTACCAGGAAGTGGCCATGACGTACAAGCTGTCTGGCTTGGGTACGGCTGCCTGCAAAGCCCATTCGGAAAACTACATTGTCCAGTCTTCTTTCGAGCAGAACAAGCAGGTTCTCGCCAGCAATACCTTTTTGACGTTCAGCTTTATCAAAGTATGCACGGAATTGACGTTCCAGGATACCGTAAACACGGCGTGTTTTTTGTTTTTCTCTAAGCTGTAAGCCGTATTCAGAAACTTTCTTACGGGCTTGGCCTTGACCATGTTGGCCAGGCGCATAGCCACGTTTGGAAAATGCGCATTTATCGCTATAGCATCTATCGCCTTTTAGGTACAATTTAGCACCTTCGCGGCGGCATTGTCTACAAACAGGTCCAATATATCTTGCCATTCTCGTTAAACACCTCCCAAAATCCTATTATACTCTTCTCCGCTTAGGCGGACGGCAGCCATTATGCGGGATTGGTGTAACGTCTTTAATAAGATTTACTTCCAAACCAGCTGCTTGCAGAGATCTAATTGCGGCTTCACGACCGGATCCAGGTCCTTTTACATAAACCTCGATTTGTTTCAGGCCATGTTCCATTGCCGCTTTTGCAGCAGTTTCAGCTGCCATTTGCGCAGCAAACGGTGTGCTTTTACGCGAACCTCTGAAACCAAGTCCGCCGGCACTTGCCCATGACAGGGCATTACCTTTAGTATCGGTAATTGTAACAATTGTATTATTGAATGTTGAACGAATATGGGCTACGCCAGATTCGATATTTTTACGTTCTCTTCTTTTCGGTTTAACAACTCTTTTTGCTACCAACTTTACGTCCCTCCTTTACGCTTTATTTCTTTTTCTTACCGCCGACTGTTCTCTTCGGACCTTTACGCGTACGGGCATTGGTTTTTGTGTTCTGACCGCGTACAGGAAGGCCCATGCGGTGACGTCTTCCACGATATGAACCGATTTCGATAAGCCGCTTAATGTTAAGTGACTCTTCACGGCGCAGGTCGCCTTCGACTTTGTAATTCTTGTCGATGTACTCACGCAGTTTAGAAACTTCTTCCTCGGTTAAATCGCGAGTCCGCGTATCAGGATTGATCCCGGTAGCAGCTAATATTTGCTTTGAAAAAGTAAGGCCGATACCAAAAATATATGTCAAAGCGATTTCAATTCGTTTATCACGAGGTAAATCTACCCCGGCAATACGTGCCATCTATTGTCCACCCCCCTAATCTCTAGCCTTGTCTTTGCTTATGTTTGGGATTCTCGCAAATTACCATTATATTTCCTTTGCGCTTAATTACCTTGCATTTCTCACAAATGGGCTTGACCGAAGGTCTCACTTTCATTTGCTATGCCCTCCTTTTTGTGATGCGGCTCCTCAGCTGCCGCAAGTAGCTATTTGAAACGGTAGGTAATACGGCCGCGCTTTAAGTCATATGGCGTAAGTTCTATAGTGACTTTATCGCCAGGTAAAATGCGAATGAAATTCATGCGGATTTTACCTGAAACATGCGCCAGTACGACGTGCCCGTTTTCCAGCTCTACCTGGAACATTGCATTGGGCAGAGCCTCGATAACCGTACCTTCAACCTCGATTACGTCTTGTTTGGACACGAGTATCTCCCTCCTCGTCCGCTTCTCACATATTATCCGGTGCACACAAAGATGTGATGGTGCGGCGAATGTCTTCGTCAGTCACCTGAGCGCCGGTTTTCAGCGTTTCCGCCACATCTTTTGCAATAGAATTTAGAACATTTATATGCCGGATATTCTTCTTCTTGGGTTTGGCAGCACTGCGTTCTTTGCCGTCAGTGAGCAAAACATAGTTTGGTTCGATAAAACCGATAACCATATAGATATGGTCGGTGTCTCGCCCGGCGACGCTTTTAACAAGCTGGCCAATCTCTATTCTCCGTAACGACACTGATGTGCCTCCTACAACTTGGTCAAAATCTCCGGCTTATCACCTGTAATGGCAATGGTATGTTCAAAGTGGGCTGAACGTTTGCCATCAAGTGTAACAACTGTCCAGTTATCACTCAGCGTTTTTACCTCATGTGTGCCCAGGTTTATCATCGGCTCTATTGCAAGTGTCATACCGGATTTTAAGCGTGGGCCGCGACCGGGATTCCCGTAGTTGGGTACCTGAGGATCTTCATGCATACTCCGGCCGATGCCGTGCCCGACATAGTCGCGCACAACACCAAAACCAAACTTTTCGGAGTACGTCTGAATTGCATGGGATATGTCATATAGACGATTGCCGGCAATAGCTTTTTCAATTCCCTGATAAAGTGACTGTTCGGTAACATCTAACAGTTTTTGAACTTCATCATCAATCTGGCCGACGCCGACAGTAATTGCCGCATCACCATTATAGCCATTTATAAGTGCGCCAACGTCAATACTAACATTATCTCCATTTTTTAACTTTCTTAGTCCTGGGATACCATGAACGACCTCTTCATTTACAGAAGCGCAGATACTCCCTGGGAAACCGTTGTATCCTTTAAAAGTAGGAACAGCGCCACGTTTCGTTATATATTCTTCGGCGATTCTATCCAGTTCCAGTGTTGTTACTTCCGGTTTAACCGCTTTCTTAAGTTCCGCCAAAGTTTCAGCTACGATTTTACCCGCATCACGCATATAAGAAATTTCCCTGTCTGACTTAAGGATTATCATACTTACGCGCCTCGCAGACTACCAATAATATCTTCCAATACTTTTTCAATTGGCTGGCGTCCGTCGATTTCGGTGTAAAGACCTTTATCTTGGTAGTAGTTAATTAACGGTTCTGTCTGAGCGCTATAGACATCCAAACGCTTTTTGACCGTATCTTCCCGATCATCATCACGCTGATAAATTTCGCCGCCGCACTTGTCACATTTGCCTTCAATACTTGATCTATTGAAAACAACATGGTAAGTTGCGCCGCAGGCCTTACAGATTCGCCGTCCGGTTATCCGACTTATTAAATCTTCAGCCGGAACAGTGATGTTAATAACCCGGTCAAGGGTTATGTCAAGGTCTGTGAGCGTAATGCTAAGAGCATCTGCCTGCTCGGCAGTACGGGGAAAACCGTCTAAAATAAAACCTGCTTTGCAGTCTGGTTTAGCCAGGCGCTCTTTTACAATCCCGATAGTTACTTCATCAGGTACGAGCTGCCCGGCATCCATGAATGCTTTGGCCTTCTTACCCAGTTCAGTCTGATCCTTGACTGCTGCTCGAAACATATCACCAGTCGAAATGTGGGGAATGTTAAACCTTTTTACTAATTCAGCCGCCTGAGTGCCTTTTCCGGCCCCAGGAGGCCCCATCAGTAGGATATACATGACAGCTAACCTCCCTATTTCATAAAGCCTTGATAGTGCCTCATCAATACGAGTGCTTCTATTTGTTTCATAGTATCAAGGGCCACGCCTACCACAATTAACAGGGCGGTGCCGCCAAAATATACCCCTTGAATGTTAGTTGCCCACGCAACAAAGTTTGGCAATATCGCAATCAGCGCCAGGAATATTGCACCGGCAAGGGTAATTCTGGTCATAACGCGGTCCAAATAATCGGCGGTTGGTTTACCGGGCCGGAGACCTGGAATGAAACCACCGTGCTTTTTCATGTTCTCTGCCATATCCGATATGTTTAAGGTAACCGCAGTATAGAAGTAAGTGAAGAAGATAATAAAGAGCGCATACAGAGATGTCTGCAGCGGTGTTCCCCACTCAAACCAGCCTGCCACCGTTTTTACCCAGGACACATCAATAAACTGGGCAATAGTTACCGGAAACATTAGCACGGATGACGCAAAGATTATCGGAATAACACCCGCTTGATTGACTTTAAGCGGAATATGGGTGGAATGACCACCATACATTTTACGGCCAACAACGCGTTTCGCATATTGAACAGGAATACGGCGCTGACCTTGTTGGATAGCAATTACGAAAACAATCATCGCTACCGCAATTATCGTGAACAGTAAAACATTAAACCAACTAATCGTACCTGCTGAAACGTATTGATAAATCTTATAAATACCGCTTGGCAGGCTCGATACGATACCGGCGAAAATGATAAGTGAAATACCGTTGCCGATACCTTTCTCTGTAATTTGTTCGCCTAACCACATCAAGAATGTAGTTCCGGCCGTCAAAGATAAAGCAATTAGCAGATATGAGCCAATGCTCGGATTAATAACAGCTACTTTTAACCCTAAAGCCATACCTATCGCCTGAATAAAACCTAGCAACACTGTGCCATAGCGGGTGATCTGGGTAATCTTCTTTCGCCCTTCTTCGCCTTCTTTGGCCCACTGCTCAAACTTCGGTACTACAACCGTTAAAAGCTGCATGATAATAGAAGCATTGATATAGGGCGTAATACTCATTGCGAATATTGAAAACTTGCTCAGCGCACCGCCGGAGAACAAATCTAAGAGGCCAAACAAGTTGCCTGAGGTGAAGAGTTGTTCAATTACTGCGGCGTTTACCCCAGGGACGGGGATATGGGTACCGAACCTGAATACTACGAACATAGCCAGGGTGAATATAACCTTTTGTCTGAGCTCAGTTATCTTGAGTATGTTGGACAGGGCTGAAAGCACCTAGATCACCTCAACTTTTCCGCCCGCAGCTGTAATTTTCTCAACTGCCGACTTGGTGAAACCGTTAGCTATTACGGTTACAGATTTAGTCAGTTCGCCATTACCCAATATACGTACACCGTCAAGCACGTTTTTTAAGATTCCGGCTTCAATAAGCGCAACCGGATCGATAACAGCGCCGTCTTCAAAACGGTTAAGCTGCTCTACGTTAACTTCAGCATATTCTTTGGCATGTATATTAGTAAAACCGCGTTTAGGAAGTCTGCGGTAAAGTGGCATTTGGCCGCCTTCAAATCCTGGACGAACCCCACCACCTGCACGAGCATTTTGACCTTTATGACCTTTGCCTGCAGTTTTGCCAAGACCAGATCCTATTCCCCGGCCAACGCGAGTACGAACTTTCTTCGAACCGGGTGCTGGAGCTAAATCGTGTAATTTCATAGTAGCACCTCCTTACTAGTCTTGTACTTCTTCTACCTTAACCAGATGTTCTACTTTACGAATCATACCCCGGATTACGGGAGTATCATCTTGTACAACTGAACTATTTGTTTTTCCTAAACCCAAAGCCTTTACAGTAGCACGCTGGTCTTCAGGTCTGCCGATCAGGCTTCTGGTAAGGGTGATTTTGAATTTTGCCATGATGTTACCTCCTTAGCCCAAAAGTTCCTGAACAGTTTTACCACGAAGTGCAGCAACCTCTTCAGCCCGTTTCAGCTGTTCCAGACCTTTGAAAGTAGCGCGCACCATGTTGTTAGCATTTGATGATCCTAAGGATTTAGTCAGAATGTCGTGAATACCTGCAAGCTCAAGTACGGCACGAACAGGACCGCCTGCTATAACACCAGTACCTTCTGAGGCCGGCTTCAAGAGCACTTTGCCTGCGCCGAAAATGCCGGTAATTTCGTGAGGAATAGTAGTTCCAACAATAGGAATCTTAATAAGATTCTTCTTAGCATCTTCAACACCTTTTCTGATAGCTTCAGGAACTTCAGATGCTTTGCCTAAACCGTAGCCGACATGACCATTTTCATCACCAACAACCACTAAAGCGCTGAATGAGAAACGGCGTCCGCCTTTTACAACCTTTGCAACTCTATTAATAAATACAACTTTTTCTTTAAGTTCAAGAGTTGAGTAATCAATTCTGGCCATTACCTTACCTCCTTTTCCTAGAATTTCAGCCCTGCTTCACGTGCTGCTTCTGCAAGCTGAGCTACGCGACCATGGTAGATATATCCGCCGCGGTCAAATACTACTTGATTGATTCCTTTTGCCAATGCCCGTTTAGCGATAGCCTCGCCAACGACCTTAGCTGCTTCGATATTTCCACCGTATTCAACGGATTCACGAATGTCTTTATCCATTGTGCTGGCTGCTACAAGCGTAGTGCCTGACACATCGTCGATAATTTGCGCATAGATGTTGCTTAAGCTGCGAAATACATTCAGGCGTGGTCTTTCAGCAGTGCCAACGACTTTACGGCGCATTCTGTAATGACGCTTTTGGCGTGCTGCGTTCTTGTTATCCTTACGAAGCAAGGTATTCACTCCTTTCGCTTAAATCTTACTTCTTACCTTTACCGCCGGCTTTACCAACTTTGCGGCGAACGCGTTCGCCCTCGTATCTAACACCTTTACCTTTATAAGGTTCCGGTTCTCTAAAGCCACGAACTTGAGCGGCCAATTGCCCAACAACTTCTTTATCGATACCCGATATAACGATTTTGTTGGGAGCTGGAACGTCAATTGTGACACCTGCGGGCGGTACAACTTCAACCGGATGTGAAAAACCAAGAGTCAATCCGAGTTTAGTACCTTGTTTAGCTGCCCTGTAACCTACGCCAACGATTTCCAACGTCTTTTTAAAACCTTCAGTTACTCCGACAACCATGTTTGATATTAATGTACGGGTTAAACCGTGCAGTGATCTGTGTTCTTTTTCATCGGAAGGCCGTTTCACAAGGATAGTGTTATCTTCAATTTCAATAATCATTTCCTTGGGAAGTTCACGAGTTAGCTCGCCTTTAGGGCCTTTAACCGATAGCACATTGCCATCCAGCTTTACTGTTACACCAGCAGGGATAGCAATCGGCATCCTACCAATTCTCGACATATGTGCACCTCCTAGCTCAAAAAAGTCAACTTACCAAACGTAGGCCATTACTTCGCCGCCAAGACCCTCTTTACGAGCTTGCTTGTCAGTCATGATTCCTTTCGAAGTCGAAATGATGGCAACTCCAAGACCACCAAGTACGCGAGGAATTTGATCATTCTTTGCATACACACGAAGTCCCGGTTTGGAAATACGCTTAATGCCTGTGATTACTTTTTCACGATTGGGTCCATATTTTAAAGATATCCGCAATACACCCTGCTTATCGTCTTTAATTAATTCGTAATCTTTGATAAAGCCTTCATGTTTCAACATTTCAGCAACAGCCTGCTTAATTTTAGAGGCCGGTATTTCTACTTTATCGTGATAAACCGAATTAGCATTGCGAATACGGGTTAGCATATCAGCAATTGGGTCGGTCATTACCATTGAACATACCTCCTTCCTGTTTCTACCAGCTAGCTTTGGTAACCCCTGGTATGGCACCTTTGTAGCTCAGTTCTCTAAAGCAAATACGGCACATTTCGAATTTACGAAGATAGCCATGCGGACGTCCGCAAACTTTACATCTATTGTAACGACGTACTTTAAACTTCGGTTCTTTGGCCCATTTTTGAATCATTGCCTTTTTGGCCACAACTGTCCCTCCTTTACGCGCTGAATGGCATTCCCATAAGTTTCAGTAATTCGCGAGCCTCTTCATCGGTTTTCGCATTGGTAACGATGATGATATCCATACCACGAATTTTATCGATTTTATCATAATCGATTTCAGGGAATATCAGTTGCTCTTTTACCCCTAAAGTATAGTTGCCGCGACCGTCAAATGCACGCGGGCTTACGCCACGGAAGTCGCGTACACGGGGCAGCGCAATGTTGAACAGCTTATCAAGGAAAAAGTACATGCGCTCTCCGCGCAGGGTAACTTTCGCCCCAATCGGCATACCTTCACGAATCTTAAATGCTGCAATCGACTTCTTCGCGCGGGTTATAACAGGCTTTTGACCAGAGATTTGGGTCATGTCAGCTACTGCGGCGTCAAGCACTTTCGGGTTGCCGACAGCTTCACCCACGCCCATGTTCAGAACGACTTTTTCAATCTTAGGGATTTCCATTACGTTTGCGTAGCCAAACTTTTTCATTAAAGCAGGAGCTACTTCATTTAGATATTTTTCTTTTAATCTGTCCATGCGGTAGTTACCTCCTTTCCGCGCGATTATTTATCTTTATCAACGATTTCGCCACAGTGTTTGCAAGTTCTAGCCATTGCTCCGCTAGCCAGAGGAGTCTTCTTAATACGGGTTGGCTTATTGCACTCTGGGCACACCAGCATAACTTTAGCCGAGTTAATCGGCGCTTCTTTTACGATGATGCCGCCTTGAGGAACTGACTGGCTTGGTTTGGTATGACGTTTTACTTTGTTAACGCCTTCAACGACAACTTTGCCTTTCTTGGGCATAGCTTCGATAACTTTGCCTTTTTTGCCTTTATCCTTACCGGATAAAACAACTACATTGTCGCCCTTCTTAACATGCAGTTTATTAACTAGCATTCCGGACACCTCCTACCTTAGATTACTTCCGGTGCCAGCGAGATAATCTTCATATAGTCTTTTTCACGCAGTTCTCTCGCTACTGGCCCAAATATACGTGTACCGCGGGGGCTTTTATCTTCTTTAATAATTACTGCAGCATTCTCGTCGAAACGGATATATGAACCGTCCGGACGGCGTAGACCCTTGCGGGAACGAACGACTACTGCTTTAATTACGTCGCCTTTCTTGACCACGCCACCGGGTGTTGCACTTTTAACAGAAGCTACGATGACATCTCCGATGTTGGCATATCTGCGGAACGAACCGCCCAATACCCGTATGCACATAATTTCTTTAGCACCAGTATTGTCAGCAACTTTCAGCATTGACTGCTGTTGGATCATTCTTATCCCTCCTTTGTAGCCGATCCAGTCCTATTTTGCTCTTTCAAGAATCTCCACGACTCTCCAGCGCTTATCTTTAGACAGCGGACGAGTTTCCATAATTTCAACAGTGTCGCCCTCACGACATTCATTCTGCTCATCATGGGCTTTAAACTTAACAGTATTCTTTATAGACTTGTTATACAGCGGATGACGTACGAGACGCTCTACAGCTACAACAACCGTCTTTTCCATTTTATTGCTAACCACTTTACCTATACGGGTTTTACGCTCATTTCTTTCGCTCACGTCCTATTTGCCTCCTTCCGTTCTTACTATCTTTTATCCTAAGAACGAATATTACGCCTTGCGGCTTTTCAGTTCCTGCTCACGCTGGATAGTCTTTACGCGGGCAATGGTCTTTTTGACTTCTTTGATCCGCATTGGATTTTCCAGTTGGCCGGTAGCAAGCTGGAATCTGAGGTTAAATAACTCGTCTTTGAGTCCAACAAGCTTTTGTGCAAGCTCGCTTGCGCTCATATCGCGAATGTCTTTAGCCTTCATTTACTTCACCACCCACTTTATCTTGCGCCGCAACTGTTTGTTCCTTAGTAACAAACTTGGTTTTGATCGGAAGTTTGTGAGCGGCAAGTCTCATAGCTTCTCTAGCTAGTTCTTCGCTTACTCCATCCATTTCGAACATAACGCGGCCTGGCTTAACTACAGCTACCCAGTATTCGGGTGATCCTTTACCGCTACCCATACGAGTTTCGGCAGGTTTTGCAGTAACCGGCTTATCAGGGAATATTTTAATCCAGACTTTACCGCCACGTTTGATATAACGAGTCATAGCAATACGGGCTGCCTCAATCTGGCGGTTTGTAATCCAAGCTGGCTCTAATGCGACAAGACCGAATTCGCCATGCGATACGGTATTGCCTCGATTAGCTTTGCCTTTCATACGTCCACGAAACTGTTTACGGTGTTTTACTCTTTTCGGCAGTAGCATTACTTTTCGCTCCCTTCCACGGCAGCAGCGGTTTTCTTCGCTTCAGGCAGAACCTCACCCTTATAGATCCAAACTTTTACACCGATACGGCCGTAGGTGGTGTGAGCTTCAGCAGTGCCATAATCAATGTCGGCTCTTAAAGTGTGAAGAGGAATACTTCCTTCGCGATAGCTTTCGGAACGGGCAATTTCAGCTCCGCCCAAACGACCGCCGACCATTACTTTAATTCCTTTAGCGCCCATTCTCATGGTACGGCTAACGGATTGTTTCATCGCCCGACGGAAAGCAATACGTCTTTCCAATTGAGATGCGATATTTTCAGCAACCAGGGTTGCATCTAGTTCAGCTTGTTTTACTTCAACGATATTTATATCAATATGCTTATCTGAAAGTTTTTTCAAACCGGCTTTAAGTGCTTCAATACCTGAGCCGCCGCGGCCGATTACCATACCAGGCTTAGCAGTATGGATATTAATTTTAACGCGATTAGCAGCCCGCTCTATTTCAACTTTAGAAATACCGGATGTGAAAAGCTTTGCTTTAATATATTTACGGAGTTTTAAGTCTTCATGCAGATTTGCTGCATAGTCTTTGTCAGCATACCACTTGGCATCCCATGTTTTAATAATACCAAGACGCAGACCATGCGGATTAACTTTTTGACCCACTTTTGTTTCCCTCCTTCACCAGTTATCTTTCTTTTACAACAAGGGTTACGTGACTGGTGCGCTTTAAAATTTTAAATGCTTGGCCACGTGACCGAGGATGAATGCGCTTAAGTGTCGGTCCTTGGTCAACATATGCAGCAGCAACATAAAGTTTGTCAGCATTCATGTCATAATTATGCTCTGCATTGGCTACCGCCGATTTAAGCACTTTTTCTAAAACTTCAGACGCAACTTTCGGCGTATGTTTCAAAATAGCAAATGCTTCTCCGATATTCTTACCGCGGATAAGATCAATAACAATACGGACTTTGCGCGGTGCAATGCGGATGTGTCTAGCAACTGCTTTGGCTTCCATATATTAGCCTCCTTTCAGCGACTATCTCAGTGAGGTGGATCTTTCTGATCCGCTGTGACCTTTATAGGTACGGGTCGGTGCAAATTCGCCCAATTTGTGTCCTACCATGTCTTCGGTAATATATACCGGTACATGTTTACGTCCGTCGTGAACGGCAACTGTATGACCAACAAAGCTGGGGAGAATTGTCGAGCTGCGGGACCAGGTCTTAATAACTTTCTTCTCATTCTTTTCGTTCATGGCTTCTATCTTTTTAAGCAAGCTTTCATGCACATAAGGTCCTTTTTTAATTGATCTGGACACTGTACAGCCTCCCTTCGATCATTGCTTATTTTAAGCCGCCATTATTTCAGGCCGGCTTAAATAAACAATTACTTTTTATTACGGCGTTTAACAATAAGCTTATCTGAAGCTTTTTTCTTACGGGTTTTAGCCCCCATAGCAACTTTACCCCAAGGAGTAACAGGATGTTTACGACCGACAGGTGAACGACCTTCACCACCGCCATGCGGATGGTCAATCGGGTTCATAGATACACCGCGGTTTGCAGGACGAACGCCCAACCAACGTGCACGACCGGCTTTGCCGATAGTGATGTTTTCATGCTCCAGATTGCCAACTTGGCCGATTGTAGCTTTACAGTTTACATGAACTTTGCGAAGTTCACCGGAAGGCAGTCTAAGAAGTGCATAATCGCCTTCTTTTGCCATCAACTGAGCGCCAGCACCGGCCGAACGAACCATTTGGCCGCCTTTGCCGATTTTCATCTCAATGTTATGAAGCAATGTACCAACCGGAATGTTTTTAAGCTGCAGAGCGTTGCCGACTTTAATATCAGCCTCTGGACCACTCATAACGGTGGTTCCTACTTTTAGTCCTTCCGGAGCTAAAATATAACGTTTTTCACCATCAGCATAATTTAAAAGGGCAATCCGAGCAGAACGGTTAGGATCATACTCGATAGTGGCAACTTTTGCGGGAATACCGTCTTTGTTTCTTTTAAAATCAATAATTCTATACAGACGCTTATGACCACCGCCTTGATGGCGTACAGTCATGCGGCCCTGCTGATTCCGTCCGCCATGCTTTTGAAGTCTTTCAACAAGCGAGCGTTCAGGTTTATCAGTAGTAATTTCGTCGAAACTAGCTACTGTCATGAATCTTCGGCCAGCAGAATACGGCTTGAAGCTTTTTACTGCCATAAGAGCTCCTCCTTCTTCTCTAATTTAAGGCTACACACCTTCAAAGAACTCAATACGTTCGCCGGGAGCCAGTTTAACAATGGCTTTTTTATAGTCCGGACGCTTGCCTTGGGTACGGCCCATGCGCTTGGTCTTGCCCATAACCCGAATAGTGTTAACGTCGAGAACTTTTACTTTGAAAACTTGTTCTACCGCTTGACGAATCTCAACCTTGTTAGCTTTGAGCGGAACTACAAAAGTATATTTGTTATCCTCCATCAAGCTAGCGGTTCTTTCAGTAATAAGCGGACGAATCAGTACGTCACGTGGATTTTCCATTATGCAAGCACCTCCTCAATTCTGGAGATTGCATCTTTTGTAATGAAGATTTTATCATGATACAAAAGATCATATACGTTCAGACCAGCGGAAGTAGTTGCTTTAACCCCAGGAATGTTGCGAGATGATTTCTCAACATTTTCAAGTGTTTCAGCGGTAACAATTAAAGCTTTGTTATCAGCTGCATCAAAATCAGCCATCATTTTAACCACATTTTTTGTTTTAGGAGCGTCGAAGTCGATATTTTCAACAACAAACATTTCTCCACCTTCAACTTTTGCGGTTAAAGCCGATTTAAGAGCCAAACGGCGAACCTTACGCGGCATGCTGAATGCATACGAACGGGGCTGCGGTCCGAATATCGTACCACCACCTACCCATAATGGTGAACGAATGCTGCCTGCACGAGCACGGCCAGTGCCTTTTTGTCTCCAAGGCTTTCTGCCACCGCCGCGAACAAAACCTCTTGTCTTAGTTGCAGCTGTGCCTTGACGTTGGTTTGCAAGCTGCATAACAACTGCTTGATGCAGTACAGCTTCATTTACTTCTACGCCAAAAACGTTATCATTTAACTCCATTTCACCGGATTTTTTACCGGTGATATCATATACTGCTACTTTCGGCATATAGCACATCCTCCTTTCGATGTTCGAAATCAGCCGAACCTATTTTTTAGGCTTTACGGTACTTTTTATAACAACAAAGCCGCCTTTTGGTCCGGGAACTGCGCCTTTGATAAGCATTAGGTTACGTTCAGCATCTACTCTTACAATGCTTAGACGTTGAATAGTAACACGATGAGCGCCCATACGGCCAGGCAATTTTTTGCCTTTAAATACTTTACCGCCACCGCCGCTAGTCATAGGTCCGATTGAACCTGGCTCACGATGCGATTTCGAACCGTGGCCCATTGGTCCGCGTCTAAAGTTATGCCGTTTAATACCGCCGGCAAAGCCTTTACCTTTTGCAGTACCAACTACATCGATCAGTTCACCTGCACTGAAGGTGTCAACACCAATGGTTTGGCCGACAGTGAACTCAGGCGCGCTGGGCAGACGCATTTCGCGGATAAATTTCACAGGTTTTACACCTGCTTTGGCGAAATGTCCTTTTTGCGGTTTGGTAACCTTTTTATCTTTAACAGTGCCAAAACCTAATTGCACCGCATTATATCCATCAGTTTCAACAGTTTTGTTTTGCACTACTACATTCGGGCCGGCCTCAATTACTGTAACCGGAATTACTTTGCCTTCTTCAGTAAAAATTTGAGTCATACCAAGCTTTTTACCTAAAATTCCTTTTGCCATTATCGCCACCTCCTCCTACAGCTTGATTTCGATATCCACACCAGCCGGAAGATCCAGACGCATCAGGGCATCAACCGTCTTGGATGTGGGTTCAAGAATATCGATTAGACGTTTATGAGTGCGCATCTCGAACTGTTCCCGAGAATCTTTATTAACATGCGGCGAACGCAGGATAGTAAAGATATTCTTTTCGGTTGGAAGCGGAATTGGCCCGGAAACTAACGCGCCAGTTCTTTTGGCGGTTTCTACGATTCTTACGGCACTTTGATCAAGCGCCTTGTGGTCATACGCCTTAAGGCGTATTCTGATTTTTTGTTGTTTAGCCATTGTGTTTCCTCCTTATCGCCCGTTTCTAGAGCGGACATTTCTCCGTGGAAATTTCCCCCTTGTTTCAAGGCAACCTTCCACGTCATCGCATTTGAAACAAACTTTTTTATAGGGGCGACCGGAGGCCGCCCCTACCTTTAGATCAACCTGCTAAATTCAGCAGTAATTATGCTTCGATTTCTGTTACAACGCCAGCACCAACGGTACGACCGCCTTCGCGGATAGCGAAACGGAGACCTTCTTCAATTGCAATCGGAGTGATAAGTTCGATATGCATTTGAATGTTGTCGCCAGGCATGCACATTTCTACGCCTTCAGGAAGATTTACAACACCGGTAACGTCAGTTGTACGGAAGTAGAACTGCGGACGGTAGTTGGAGAAGAACGGAGTATGACGGCCGCCTTCTTCTTTAGTCAGTACGTAAACTTCGGCTTTGTATTTAGTGTGCGGCTTAATGCTGCCAGGCTTGGCCAAAACTTGGCCACGCTCGATTTCTTTACGCTCAACACCACGGAGCAGAGCACCGATGTTGTCGCCAGCAACAGCTGAATCAAGAAGTTTACGGAACATTTCAACGCCGGTTACAACTGTGGATTTAGCTTTTTCAGCCATACCAACGATTTCAACAGTTTCACCAACTTTAACAGTTCCACGCTCAACACGGCCAGTTGCAACAGTACCACGGCCAGTGATAGTGAATACGTCCTCAACAGGCATCAAGAACGGCTTATCGGTAGGACGCTCAGGAGTAGGAATGTATTCGTCAACTTTAGCCATCAGATCAAGGATTTTACCGCACCATTCGCATTCTTTGGTAGCGCAGCCACACTCAAGAGCTTTTACAGCAGAACCGGTAATTACAGGAATGTCGTCGCCAGGGAAGTCATAGCTGGAAAGCAGCTCGCGAACTTCCATTTCAACTAATTCCATAAGTTCAGCATCATCAACAAGGTCAGCTTTGTTAAGGAATACTACCATTGCAGGCACGCCTACCTGACGGGAAAGAAGAATGTGCTCGCGAGTTTGCGGCATCGGGCCGTCAGCAGCACTTACGACCAGGATAGCGCCGTCCATTTGAGCAGCACCGGTGATCATGTTTTTAACATAGTCAGCATGGCCCGGGCAGTCAACGTGTGCATAGTGGCGGTTATCAGTTTCATACTCTACGTGAGAGGTATTAATTGTAATACCGCGTTCTCTTTCTTCAGGAGCTTTGTCAATCTGGTCATATGCCATGAATTGAGCACCACCATGCTTAGCAAGAGTCATAGTGATAGCAGCGGTAAGAGAAGTTTTACCATGGTCAACGTGACCGATAGTACCAATGTTTACGTGGGGTTTGTTTCTTTCAAACTTAGCTTTAGCCATTGTTTATTTGCCTCCTTAATATCCTTATTTATGCGCCTTTTACTTTTGTGACAATCGCTTCAGCGATGTTCTTAGGCACTTCTTCATAGTGATCAAATTCCATGGAGTAGTTGCCACGGCCTTGAGTTTTGGAACGAAGGTCAGTTGCATATCCGAACATTTCGGAAAGCGGAACGAACGACTTAATGGTTTGAAGGCCATTGCGCGGTTCCATGCCTTCGATACGTCCGCGGCGGGAGTTAAGGTCGCCGATAACATCCCCCATGTACTCTTCCGGAACAGTCACTTCAACCTTTACATATGGTTCTAACAGTACCGGGCTTGCCTTTTGCGCACCGGCTTTAAAGCCCATTGAACCGGCAATCTTAAACGCCATTTCCGAGGAGTCAACATCATGGTACGAACCGTCATATACGGTGACTTTAATATCAACCATTGGATAACCGGCTACAACGCCGTTTTCCATAGCTTCCTTAACACCATTTTCGATTGGTCCGATGTATTCTTTCGGAATAGCACCGCCGACAACCTTGTTTTCAAAAGCGAAACCTTGGCCCGGTTCTTGCGGTTCGATTTCCAGCCAGCAGTGACCATATTGACCACGACCGCCAGACTGACGAACAAATTTACCTTCAGCTTTGACAGCCTTGCGGATTGTTTCACGATAAGCAACCTGCGGCTTACCAACAGTGCAACCCACTTTGAACTCTCTTAACATCCGGTCAACAATAATCTCAAGATGCAATTCTCCCATGCCCTCAATGATGGTCTGACCAGTTTCTTTGTCAGTACTCATCCGGAAAGTAGGATCTTCTTCTGCCAGCCTCACCAGCGCAATGCCCATTTTTTCTTGGTCAGCTTTAGTCTTCGGTTCAACAGCTACCGAGATAACCGGTTCCGGGAAGACCATGGATTCAAGAATAATCGGGTTTTTGTCATCGCACAGAGTGTCACCGGTAGTTGTATCTTTCAGACCAACGGCTGCAGCAATGTCACCGGAGTAAACAATATCAAGTTCTTCGCGGTGATTAGCGTGCATCTGCAGGATACGGCCAATGCGTTCCTTTTTGCCTTTAGTTGAGTTGTATACATACGATCCGGAGCTCAGTGTACCAGAGTAAACTCTGAAGAAAGCTAATTTACCAACATAAGGGTCAGCCATGATTTTGAAAGCCAACGCTGAGAACGGTAAATCATCGCTTGAATCACGCTCATCTTCTTCACCAGTGTCAGGATGCACACCTTTAATCGCCGCAATATCAGTCGGAGCAGGCATGTATTCAACAACTGCGTCCAGAAGCGGCTGAACACCTTTGTTTTTGTAAGATGAGCCACATACTACCGGAGTCATTTTGCAGGCAATGGTAGCTTTGCGGATACCGGCTTTAATTTCCTCTTTAGTGAGCTCTTCACCTTCGAGGTACTTCATCATAAGCTCGTCATCACTTTCAGCTACAGCGTCCAACAGATTTTGTCTGTAGAGCTCAACATTCTCCATCATATCTTCCGGAATTTCAGTTTCTTCGCTAGTTTTACCAAGATCATCGGTATAGATGATTGCCTTCATTTCAACTAAATCAACGATACCTTTAAAAGTATCTTCAAAACCAATCGGAAGTTGAATAGGCACTGGATTCGCACCCAGCCGGGTTTTCATCATATCAACAACGCGATAAAAATCAGCGCCGAGTATATCCATTTTGTTAACATACGCCATACGGGGCACCCCGTATTTATCAGCTTGACGCCAAACCGTTTCTGATTGCGGTTCAACACCACCCTTGGCGCAAAATACGGCCACAGAGCCATCAAGCACTCTAAGCGAGCGTTCTACCTCAACAGTAAAGTCCACGTGCCCTGGTGTATCAATAATGTTTATACGATGGTTTTTCCATTGAGCTGTAGTTGCAGCAGAAGTGATTGTAATCCCTCTCTCTTGTTCCTGCACCATCCAGTCCATAGTGGCACCGCCATCATGCGTTTCACCAATCTTGTGTACTCTACCAGTATAAAACAGAATGCGTTCGGTTGTAGTGGTCTTGCCGGCGTCAATGTGTGCCATGATGCCAATGTTTCTTGTCCTTTCGAGAGGAAACTTTCTGGCCACCATTATCACTCCTTACACTGCATTCTCTAAATTACCAACGGTAATGAGCAAATGCTTTGTTTGCCTCAGCCATTTTATGGGTATCTTCTCTTTTCTTAACCGACGCTCCAGTATTATTGGCCGCATCTAAAAGTTCAGCCGCCAATCTTTCACGCATTGTCTTTTCACCGCGCAATCTTGTGTAGTTTACCAGCCAGCGAATTCCTAGCGATAAACGACGATCCGGACGAACTTCAACCGGCACTTGATAGTTAGCACCACCTACACGGCGAGCGCGAACTTCGAGCACTGGCATAACATTCTTAAGCGCAGCATCGAATACTTCCAACGGATCTTTACCGGTTTTAGCCCGGATAATATCAAACGCTTCATAAACGATAGTTTCAGCAACACCTTTTTTACCATCAAGCATAACCTTGTTGATAAATCTGGTAACAAGTTTCGAATTGTACACCGGATCCGGTAACACATCACGCTTAGGTACAGGACCTTTTCTTGGCATATTATCCCTCCTTTAAACAAAACTACAATTAAAAGCTACTTTTTCGCACGCTTGCTGCCATATTTGGATCTGGCTTGCTTACGGTTTTGAACACCAGCAGTGTCAAGCGCACCACGGATAATATGATAACGAACACCAGGTAAGTCTTTAACCCTGCCACCTCTGATAAGAACAACAGAGTGTTCCTGTAAGTTATGACCAATACCAGGGATGTAAGCAGACACCTCAATACCATTTGTCAGACGAACCCTCGCCACTTTACGAAGTGCTGAGTTAGGTTTTTTCGGAGTGCTAGTGTATACCCTTGTACAAACACCACGCTTTTGCGGCGATTCTTTCAACGCCGGCGCAGTGGATTTTCTTTCCAGAACAGTTCTGCTTTTGCGGACCAATTGGTTAATTGTCGGCATTACGACACCTCCTTCCCAAACATCGAAATTTATTATTAAAAATTCTGCCTCACTCTTTAGAAGGAGACAAAATATTTAACGATTGTTAGCTACTTCAGAACAGCTACCGCCGCAGCGCTCACTTCAATGGCACAAGCCTTGCCTAGTTCGACTTTGCTTGACGCCCATTCTAACTTTACACCCTTTCGGCTGCACAGTTCTTTCAGCGGCTGAGTTACTCTGCTGTCAGCATCTTGCGCTACATAGACAACGCAAGCTAATCCCTTTTCAACAGCTTTGGTTGTTTGCTTAACGCCTATTACTTTTTTGGCAGTTTTCAGCGTCTCGAACATCATTCGGTACACTCCTTAATTAACAAACAAATCCAATTCTCTCAAGGCACTTTAATATCTTAACATTACCGTAAGTCAATGTCAATAAAGTTAAACAAGAATCTTATGATTTTCCTAGTTTTTCACGCTGTTTTTATACCCACGCCCCCAGGAGTGTCATTTGTGTCTAAAAAAGACACTGGCATCACCTTACAAATGCCAGTGTTTATTCTTCCCGGAACAGAAATTATTAGTCTACTGCTCCATTCAGCTCGTTTTGTTGACGAGTAATTTTGATATTGCGATAGCGGCTCATACCAGTACCGGCCGGTACAAGCTTGCCAATAATTACGTTTTCTTTCAGACCTAAGAGCGGGTCCACTTTGCCTTTAATGGCAGCATCAGTCAGGACCCGAGTTGTTTCCTGGAAGGACGCTGCTGACAGGAAGGAATCGGTAGCCAGCGAAGCTTTGGTGATACCCAAGAGAATCGGCCTGGCAACAGCAGGCTCGCCGCCTTCGGCTACAGCCATATCATTTTCAGCCTCAAAGGTATTAATGTCGATATATTCACCCGGCAGAAGAGTGGTGTCACCGGCTTCCTCGACTTTAGCCTTATGCATCATCTGGCGGACCATTACTTCGATATGTTTATCGTTAATTTCAACGCCCTGTGATTTATATACTTTTTGTACTTCATAAACCAAATAGCGCTGAGTTGCCTCTAAACCGCTAACCCGTAAGATATCGTGGGGGTTAACCGAACCTTCGGTCAGACGATCACCAGCTTTGACGATATCGCCTTCTTTGACAATCAGCCTAGCACCATAAGGAATCGGATAGATGCGTTCTTCACCGACGTCCGGAATAATGGTTACTTTGCGCGCGCCTTTTACATCTCTAACTTCGGCGCGGCCGTCAATTTCTGTAATTGTTGCCGGGCGCTTAGGTTTACGAGCTTCAAACAGTTCCTCGACCCTCGGCAAACC
Organism: Veillonellaceae bacterium; assembly: GCA_012523975.1. Taxonomy (NCBI): domain Bacteria; kingdom Bacillati; phylum Bacillota; class Negativicutes; order Veillonellales; family Veillonellaceae; species Veillonellaceae bacterium. The sequence goes on along the minus strand of JAAYSF010000050.1, from coordinate 42,358 downwards.
TTGCGTAATGTCATCGCCAGCTACACCGCCGGTATGGAAGGTACGCATTGTAAGCTGGGTACCAGGCTCACCGATAGATTGCGCAGCTATAATACCTACGGCTTCGCCGACATCTACTTCATTTCCTGTGGCCAGATTACGCCCATAACATTTTATGCAAACCCCGTAACGCGATTTACAAGTCAGTACTGAACGAATCTTAACCTTATCGCGAACTTTTACGACTTTTTCAGCCAATTGCTCATCGATCATAGCGTTCATAGGAACAATAACTTCGCCTGTTTCAGGGTCGGTAATAGTTTCAGCCGATATTCTGCCGATAATCCGATCTTTAAGCGGTTCAATGACCCCGCTACCTTCTTTGATAGCTGATACTTCGATGCCCTTAATCTTGTTATTGCGAACTTTTACTTCCCGGACATCGCTAGCCAAAATTTGTTCTATATGTTCCTCGCTAAGCGGTGTGTCTGCCGGAACGATTTCTACGCCGTCACTAGAGGTAATCGCCTCAATTGTATTTTTGCCGAGCATTTCACGAACCATAGCTTGCTTGAGCGTAGTGCGGACATGTTCTTCCGGCTGTCCAAGCACAATTGTTTCGTTGATAGCTGATGGATTGACATCTTCTTCGATGTTTGTCGACAAACCGCGCACCACAATCTCAGGCACGCCCTGCTCACCAATTAACCGGAGATTGTCATCGTCAAGCATTGTATCTTGCGGCAGCAATATTTCACCGGTCTTAGGATCAATAACATCTTCAGCCAAGACACGTCCTAAGAGGGTATCTTTGAGGAAGTCGATTGCACTTGCACTTGATTGCGCAAGTTTAGCCCGTTCCCTGATAAGGTTAATACCCACAACATCACAGTCGTCCTCACGGACAATGACATCTTGTGCAACGTCAACCAGACGACGGGTAAGATAACCTGAGTCGGCTGTTCTGAGTGCAGTATCGGCCAAGCCTTTCCGAGCGCCATGTGTTGATGTGAAGTAATCAAGTACGGTAAGACCTTCGCGGAAATTAGCTTTAATAGGCAAGTCGATGATTCGGCCGGACGGGTCTGCCATAAGACCGCGCATACCGGCCAGCTGACGAATCTGCTGGATATTACCGCGAGCGCCAGAATTAGCCATCATGTAAACCGGGTTGAAAGGATCAAGGTTATTGAGCATAGCCTTAGTAACATCATCAGTTGCTTTGGTCCACAGCTCAATAGTTTTCTTATACCGCTCTTCTTCGGTGATAAGACCGCGGCGGTATTTCCGGTCGATGTCTTCTACTTGGGCATCAGTATTTTTAAGGATTTCTTGCTTTTCAGGCGGTATCTTAATATCTGAAACAGCGATAGTGATACCAGCACGGCAGGCAAAAGCATAACCTAGCTTTTTAATGGCATCCAGGACATTAGCTGTCTTAGACGTGCCAAACTGTTGGTAGCTCTCAGCAACAAGCTTGCCTAGCTGTTTCTTATCCATGAGAATGCCCAAGTACCAGCCGTCTTCTTTTTGCGTATAATACCGGATTTCTTCCGGCAGCACTTCGTTGAAGATCATACGGCCAACCGTAGTATTTACAAGGCCATACTTCGGAACTCGGACTTTAATTTTAGCTTGCAGATGCAGTTCTTTATGATAGTAGGCTAGAAGAGCCTCGTTATAGTTGCCGAAGATTTTACCTTCACCCATTGCACCAGGCTTTTCAATCGTTAGATAGTATGCGCCCAATACCATATCCTGAGTAGGTACAGCAATTGGTTTACCATCTTTAGGCGCAAGTATATTATGCGCCGATAGCATTAACAAGCGGGCTTCTGATTGAGCCTCTGCCGATAGGGGTACGTGAACAGCCATTTGGTCGCCGTCAAAGTCAGCGTTGTAGGCGGTACATACCAGCGGGTGAATCTTAATGGCGCGGCCTTCAGAAAGAACAGGTTCAAAGGCCTGAATACCAAGGCGGTGAAGCGTCGGAGCACGGTTAAGCAGTACAGGATGTTCCTTGATAACTTCTTCTAAAACGTCCCATACTTCGCCGCGTACCCGTTCAACCATCCGCTTGGCGCTTTTTATATTGTGAGCATGGCCGGCATTGACCAGTTTCTTCATTACAAACGGTTTGAACAATTCCAGAGCCATTTCCTTAGGTAAGCCGCATTGATGAAGTTTGAGCTCAGGCCCAACAACGATTACCGAACGACCTGAATAGTCAACCCGTTTACCGAGTAGGTTCTGACGGAAGCGTCCCTGCTTACCTTTAAGCATATCACTGAGTGATTTAAGGGGACGATTGCCTGGCCCGGTTACCGGACGCCCGCGGCGGCCATTATCTATCAACGCATCAACAGCTTCTTGCAGCATCCGTTTTTCATTCCGGACAATAATATCAGGAGCGCCAAGATCTAATAAACGCTTTAGGCGGTTATTACGGTTAATTACTCGGCGATATAGGTCATTAAGGTCAGATGTTGCAAACCTACCGCCATCAAGCTGAACCATTGGCCGCAGTTCAGGCGGTATTACTGGAATAACATCCATAATCATCCAACTGGGATTATTGCCCGATTTACGGAAGGCTTCTACAACCTCCAGGCGGCGGATGGCGCGAATTTTACGCTGTCCGCTGACTTCCTTGAGTTCCTGTCGAAGCTCTTTGCCCATTTTTTCTAAATCAAGTTCTTCCAGCAGCCGTTTGATAGCTTCAGCACCCATACCTACTTTGAAAGCGTTACCGTATTTATCACGGTAGTCGCGGTACTCGCTTTCATTAAGCAGCTGTTTTCTCATTAAAGGTGTATCGCCCGGATCGATTACGATATATGCGGCAAAATACAGCACTTTCTCGAGCGAACGGGGCGAGATATCAAGAATCAGGCCCATGCGGCTAGGAATTCCTTTGAAATACCAAATATGTGATACAGGCGCCGCCAATTCAATATGACCCATCCGGTCACGACGCACTTTTGAGCGGGTTACTTCAACCCCGCAGCGATCGCAGACAATGCCTTTATAACGGATGCGCTTATATTTACCGCAGTGACACTCCCAGTCGCGGGTTGGACCAAATATCTTTTCACAGAATAGGCCGTCACGCTCAGGTTTGAGTGTACGATAGTTTATTGTTTCCGGCTTTTTTACTTCCCCGTGCGACCATTTACGAATCTGTTCGGGCGATGCCAGACCAATACGCATTGAGTCGAAATTGTTTACATCCAACAAGGGGATACCACTCCCTTCTCAATTACTCGAAGTCGTCGTCATCAGTGTCTTCTATGAAATCACGCGGATTAAGCTTCTTTTCCTTGAGCTTTGTTTTCTTGGGAATCTTACTCAGCTCAGCTTCAAAATCATCGTCTTCATCCATTGCGGGAATCTCATCTTTTTCTCCGCCCATATCGCCAATTTCAGCGATTATATCTAATTCTTCTTCCATGGGCTCTATACCATCGTTCGCTTCGAGTTCATCCAACATGTCAGGTTCAATGTCAGCTTGTTTGCGCTCAACAGACGACACCTGCACTTCTTCGCCGCCAATACTAAGTTCTAGTTCTTTGGCAGTTTCATGAACGTCATCGTCCGAATCGCGAATAAGGATCTCTTGCGCATCTTCAGTTAGCACTTTAACATCAAGCCCGATACTTTGTAGTTCCTTAATCAATACTTTAAAGGATTCCGGAACGCCTGGCTCAGGAACATTCTCGCCCTTAACAATAGCCTCATAGGTTTTTACCCGGCCTACAACATCGTCGGATTTAACAGTTAGCAGTTCTTGTAAGGTGTAGGCTGCGCCATAAGCTTCCAGCGCCCAAACCTCCATCTCACCGAATCGCTGACCGCCGAATTGAGCCTTACCACCCAAAGGCTGCTGAGTAACCAGCGAGTATGGCCCGGTTGAGCGGGCATGAATTTTGTCATCAACTAAGTGGGCCAGCTTAAGCATATATACATAGCCGACAGTTACCGGATTATCAAAAGCTTCACCGGTACGACCATCATAGAGTTTAGTCTTTCCGTCATCAGACAGACCGGCATATTTCAAGGTTTTAAAAATCTCATGTTCATGAGCACCGTCGAAAACCGGTGTTGCCATGTGGATTCCGGCAACATCAGGTTTAGGCAGGCCGTTCTTCTCTACGTCATAGCCGAGCGCCTGAAGACGTTCACCAACATCCGGCACACCTTCTTTAATCTGAAGACCAAAAGCGGCTGCCGCCATGCCAAGGTGGGTTTCAAGCACCTGGCCGATATTCATACGGGAGGGAACGCCCAACGGGTTAAGTACAATTTGCACCGGTCTGCCATCAGGCATAAACGGCATGTCTTCTTCACGCATTATGCGGGAAACAACACCTTTGTTACCATGCCGGCCGGCCATTTTATCACCCTCAGAGATTTTACGCTTTTGGGCGATATAAACTCTTACCAGTTGGTTAACGCCCGGCGGCAGTTCATCGCCATTTTCGCGGGTGAAAACCTTAACATCGACAATTTTGCCGGCTTCGCCATGCGGTACTCGAAGTGAAGTGTCGCGTACTTCACGGGCCTTTTCTCCAAATATTGCTCTCAAGAGGCGTTCTTCGGCAGTCAATTCTGTTTCGCCTTTCGGTGTTACTTTACCAACCAGAATATCACCCGGGCGTACTTCGGCACCGATACGAATGATGCCGCGATCATCGATGTCACGTAGAGCATCTTCAGCTACGTTCGGAATATCGCGGGTAATTTCTTCAGGTCCGAGTTTAGTGTCCCGCGCATCGCATTCATATTCTTCAATGTGAATTGAAGTGAAAATATCTTCTTTAACAAGCTTTTCACTAAGCAGAATAGCATCCTCATAGTTGTAACCTTCCCAAGGCATAAAGGCAACTAGTACGTTATAGCCAAGCGCCAATTCACCCTTGTCGGTTGCCGGACCGTCGGCCAGAACCTGATTCTTTTCTACTCGTTCGCCAGCATATACAATCGGTTTTTGATTTATACAAGTGCCTTGGTTAGATCTTAGATATTTCAAAAGCTTGTAGGTGTCTAGTCCACCGTTATCTTTTCGAATCGTTATCTCATTAGCTGTAGCCTTTTCGACCCAGCCACCGTTTTTAGCAAGCACGACTACCCCTGAGTCGCGGGCTGCTTTATATTCCATACCGGTTCCAATTAGCGGAGCCTGTGTTCTTAAAAGCGGGACTGCCTGACGCTGCATGTTTGCGCCCATCAGCGCACGGTTAGCATCATCATTCTCTAAGAACGGAATCATAGCTGTCGCAATGGATACAACCTGTTTTGGGGAAACGTCCATATAGTCAACTTGCTCGGCCGGAACAACAAGGACATCATACCTATAGCGAGCTGTTACCTTGGGCTTTACGAACCAGCCATTCTCGTCCAGTTCTTCGTTAGCCTGGGCAACAATCATTTCATCCTCTTCATCAGCCGTCAAGTACCGAACTTCATCAGTTACTTTGCGGCTTTCCTTGTCAACCCGGCGGTAAGGAGTCTCAATAAAACCAAACTGATTAATCCGGGCAAAAGTTGAAAGTGAACCGATAAGACCGATGTTCGGGCCTTCCGGGGTTTCAATCGGACACATACGACCATAGTGGGAGTGATGAACGTCACGAACTTCGAAGCCGGCACGTTCACGGCTCAAGCCGCCTGGTCCGAGGGCGCTCAGCCGGCGTTTATGAGTAAGCTCAGCCAGCGGGTTTGTTTGGTCCATAAACTGTGAAAGTTGGCTAGAACCAAAGAATTCCTTTATTGCTGCAACAACTGGTCTGATATTAATCAGTGCCTGCGGTGTAATAACATCAACATCCTGAATGGTCATGCGCTCGCGGACGACGCGTTCCATCCGAGACAAACCAATCCGGAACTGGTTTTGCAAGAGCTCGCCAACTGATCGGAGCCGACGGTTGCCAAGATGGTCAATATCATCAGGATTGCCAAAGCCGTCCATTAGATTAAGAAGATAGTTAACTGAAGCTACAATATCTTCTCGGGTTATGGTCCGGTGCGTAAACGGTAAAGATGGGTTGCAGAGCATTTTAACCGCAGTACCGTCCTTTTTCCTGATCTTAATGTCAATCAAGTTGGTACCATCAAATACACCGCTTTCTTCCAGCTTATCGAGTACTCGTTCAGTGACAAGCGTACCTTCTGGTACAATAATCTCACCAGTTTCTTTATCAACAATAGACTCGTGCAGCGTCTTAGCCATTAAGCGGCGGCGCCAGCCTAATTTTTTAGTTAACTTGTAACGTCCAACAGTCGCCAAGTCATATCGTTTAGCATCAAAGAATAGGGACTCTAAGAGTTGGGTAGCATTGTCTACCGTCGGCGGTTCGCCAGGACGCAAACGTTTGTATATTTCAATAAGCGCCTCTTCTTTGGATTCAGTATTGTCACGCTCCAGCGTAGCCAAAATGCGCGGATCATCATTAAACAACTCGAGAATCGATGCATTGGACGCATACCCAATAGCCCTGATAAGGACAGTTGCCGGCAGTTTACGGGTTCGGTCTACCCGGACTGAGACAACATCGTTAGCGTCCGTTTCCAGCTCGAGCCAGGCACCGCGATTTGGAATAACGGTAGATGAGTAAAGCTTTTTGCCGCTGGCATCAATCGTTTCCCCATAGTATGCACCAGGCGAGCGGACTAATTGGCTAACAATTACACGTTCTGCCCCGTTGATAATAAAAGTGCCATTCTCGGTCATCAGCGGGAAATCACCCATGAAAACCTCTTGTTCCTTAATTTCGCCGGTTTCACGATTGATTAGCCGCACATTGACACGCAAAGGTGCGGAATAAGTAACATCCCGCTCTTTGCACTCTTCAACATCGTATTTGGGCTCACCAAGCGCGAAAGTTTCAAACGACAATACTAAATTGCCAGTAAAATCTTGAATTGGCGAAATGTCGTGGAAAATTTCCTGCAGCCCTTCTTTTAAGAACCAGCTGTACGAGTTTTTTTGGATCTCAATGAGGTTGGGCATGTCCAATACTTCATTAATCTTGCCATAACTGTATCGGATCCTTTTACCCACCGGAACAGGATTGAACATTAAATCCTTCACCCCTTAGCCCAATTTGGTTAAACAAAGACAACACATAAAGTAATGCTTGTTAGCAAATAATAGCAATAAGATTTTAAAACAAAGTAAAAATTCACCCTATACGGCGCATATTAAATAAAATATTATGCCGAGGGCAGCATACGAAAAAAAGGCAAGGCTCTTCAAGTCAGGTAAGACCTTGCTTTTTTTAATACGAATGAAATAAATTCATCCTCCATTATATTACTATTTCCTGCCATTCGCTAATTTATACATTATTCAAAGATACATTTGTAATTTGCCTTGAAATTGTATAAATTGGCAATATAAATGACAAATATGTGTGCAAAAACGGTGTTAAGACAAATACATATTGCAGTAAAAAATAATATCATACATGTAATATTTTGTCAAGTATACTTAAGCCAAAAAATATAAAGAGTACCAAAACTGGTACTCTTTATATTTTGAATGCGGAACTTGTAATTTAAGTTAAATTACTTAACTTCTACAGTTGCGCCAGCTTCAGTCAACTTAGCTTTAAGAGCTTCAGCGTCAGCTTTGGAGATTTTTTCTTTCACAGGTTTCGGAGCTCCGTCAACAAGTTCTTTAGCTTCTTTCAAGCCTAAGCCGGTAACTTCGCGTACAACTTTGATAACGTTGATTTTAGAGGAACCAGCGGAAGCAAGGATTACGTCGAATTCAGTTTGTTCTTCAGCAGCAGCACCGGCAGCAGCAGCAGCAGGAGCAGCAGCTACAGCCACAGGAGCAGCAGCGGATACGCCGAATTTTTCTTCCAGAGCTTTTACCAGTTCGGATAATTCGAGAACAGTCATGTTCTCAATCGCTTGCATGATTTCTTCTTTAGTCATTTAAAAATACCTCACTTTAATTAAAATTTAAAATTTATTTTAAGATCCCAAAACTCGGCTTAAGCCGATTCCTTCTGTTGGCGTACAGCGTCAAGCGCATACACCAAGTTGCGGATAGATCCCTGAAGGACATTGACCAATCCAGTAATCGGAGCTTGCATACTGCCAAGAGCTTTGGCAATAAGCACTTCGCGCGGCGGTAGGCTGGCAAGAGCTTTAACGCCTTGAGCGTCAATAACTTTACCTTCTACCAAACCAGCTTTTACTTCTAAGGCTTGAAGTTTGTTTTCTTTAACAAACTCTGAGATAATTTTTGCCGGCGCTACCGGATCAGTGAAAGATATCGCAATAGCGGTCGGGCCTTCCAGAGACTCTTCCAAGCCTTCCAGACCAACTTCTTTTGCTGCGATGCGCATCATAGTATTTTTAATTACCCGATACTCAACTCCAGCTTCACGCAGTTTGCGGCGCAGTTTGGTATCCTGGGCTACATTAAGACCGCGATAGTTGGTTAATACAGCACCTTTGGTATTCGACAGCTTTTCTTTCAATTCTTCGACTAACGCTTGTTTTTCTGATGTTACAGCCATCAAATCCACCTCCTTTACTAATTTAGAAACAATAACGACCCCCGGCAGTAACCGGAGGCCGATTTATGGCATAATGCCTTAAACTAATCCCCGGCCTCGGCAGGCGGATACTTCCATTAAACTTGCCATACTACTAGCAAGAACCTGCGGTCTACAGCCTAAATTTAAGTATTTAGTTGTATGGGCGAGGATTAATTAAGTGTCTAGTCTTTCTTTCCACTGGCACGAAGCGGATTGACTTTAACGCCAGGTCCCATTGTAGTGCTCAGGGTAACGCCGCGCATATACTGACCTTTTGCAGCAGCAGGCTTTACCTTAATTAATGTATCGATCAGGGTGTAGAAGTTTTTCAGGAGCTTCTCATTATCAAACGAAGCCTTTCCGATCGGAGCATGGATATTACCAGCTTTATCGGTGCGGTATTCAATCTTACCGGCTTTGATCTCATTGATAGCTTTTGTCAAATCCATAGTAACAGTGCCAACCTTAGGGTTCGGCATTAAACCTTTAGGACCAAGGATCTTACCCAGACGACCGACAGTACCCATCATATCTGGAGTAGCAACTGCTACATCAAAATCAGTCCAACCACCCTGGATTTTTTCAACCATATCTTCTGCACCGACGAAATCAGCACCAGCATCTTCAGCTTCTTTAGCCTTTGCGCCTTTCGCAAATACCAAAACGCGCTTAGTTTTACCGGTACCATATGGTAACACTACTGCACCACGAACTTGTTGATCTGCATGTTTAGGATCTACGCCTAATCTTACAGCAACTTCTACTGTTTCGTCAAACTTTGCAGTAGCGGTTTTTTTAACCAATTCAATAGCTTCTTCTGGCTCATAGAGCTTTACATCATCAATAAGCTTAGCAGCTTCTTGATATTTTTTTCCAAACTTAGGCATGTTTAAATCCTCCTAGTTAAATGTGGTAGATAACGGAAATTCCTCCCACTTCAGAACCTGTTGAAAACCTACCATCTGCATCGCACCCGCAAGGGGTAAGCCGAAATTCTAAGGCACTAAAGTGCCAAGGATTTCGCATTTACCACTGCGCTCGCTTGCTGCGACGTACTTTCAGTACGACTTCGCGCGCGTGCTCATTGCGCCTAGCATCTGGCAGCTTTTGAACAGTTTCCAGCCAATCGTCACTAATTAGCTTCGGCCTTATTTAAAGGCACTAATTAGTCAACGACATCGATGCCCATGCTGCGGGCGGTGCCTTCAATCATACGCTCAGCGGCTTCGACGCTAGCGGCGTTGAGGTCTTGCATTTTGCTTTCAGCGATCTCGCGTACTTTAGCGCGATTTACTTTAGCAACTTTTTTCTTGTTAGGTTCACCTGATGCAGTTTCAATACCTGCAGCTTTTTTGAGAAGAACAGCAGCCGGAGGGGTCTTAGTCACAAATGTAAATGATCTATCTTCAAACACGGTAATTTCTACCGGGATGATTAAACCGGCTTGCTTGGCAGTTCTTTCATTAAACTCTTTAACAAACGCCATGATATTCACACCAGCTTGACCGAGCGCAGGACCGACCGGAGGCGCTGGGGTAGCTTTACCAGCAGGAACTTGCAATTTTACAAGTTTAACAACCTTCTTTGCCATTAATTACACCTCCTTAATATAATACAACATAAACCCTTTCGGGATTAAATTTTTTCTACTTGAGAAAAATCTAACTCGACAGGAGTCTCGCGACCAAACAAATTAACAAGCACCTTTAGCTTGTTACGATCAGAATGAATTTCAAGGACAGTCGCCGTCCAATTCTCAAATGCACCGGAATTAATCTTCACCGGCTGACCGACTTTGATATCAAGTTTCGGCTTAGTTTCTTCCATTCCCATCGATTTAAGGATGTGCTTAACTTCAGCGCTAGTTAGTGGGATAGGCTTAGTACCTGAGCCAACAAAACCTGTTACTCCTGGTGTGTTGCGAACAACATACCAAGACCTGTCATTAACAATCATTTCAACCAATACATAACCCGGGAATACTTTCTTCTTGGTTACTTTCTTCTTGCCGTCCTTGACTTCCACCTCATCTTCCATAGGCACAAGTACCCGGAAAACTTCATTCTCCATATTCATGGAGTGAACCTTCCGCTCAAGGTTGGCTTTAACCTTATTTTCATATCCCGAATATGTATGGATTACATACCATTTTTTTTCGGATTCCATTGTCTCAAGGGACGTCCAGGTACGTCCCCCACCCCCTTAGATTACTTAATAAGCCCTTTAAGCGCCTCAGTAAAAGCAGTATCAATAATCCAAATCAGTGCACCAACAACCACTACAGAGACAAAAACTATCCCTGTATAGGAAAGTAGTTCTTTCTTATTTGGCCAAGATACTTTTTTAAGTTCAGCTCTAACTTCACGCAAAAACTTTTTCCAGCGTGAAACGCTTGTTTGAACAGCCGTCTCTTGGGCAGCCATTTTCTCACATCCCCGTTTTGTACTGCCAAATCATTATTTAACACAAAGCTTTCTGGCAGGGGCGGCAGGAATCGAACCCGCAACCAACGGTTTTGGAGACCGCTACTCTACCAATTGAGCTACACCCCTACTTATGTCAATACAAAATTTATTATAAATTATTTTGTTTCTTTGTGTAAAGTATGTTTTTTGCAAAATTTGCAGTACTTGCTTAGTTCAATTCTATCCGGGTCATTTTTTTTGTTCTTATTGGACTGATAATTGCGTTGTTTGCATTCAGTACAGGCCAATGTCACGGCATTGCGCATCCTTTGCACCTCTCTTACCACTAAATATGACAACACTTCAAAATGTCACTAATACAATTTAGCACACTTATAACGGCATGTCAATACCACGTATCCAGGCATGCTGTAAAACTTAAGTCGAAGCCTTGTCCTACTTATATACATATATCCAGTGATGCTGTTTTTTATACTACCTCCAAGATTCACAATTTTACTAAATAGGCCCCTAACTTGCAAAAGTTAGGGGCCTATATTTTAAACTGTTATTGAAGTTACAACACCAGCACCGACAGTACGTCCGCCTTCACGAATAGCAAAGCGCAAGCCTTCTTCAATCGCAATTGGCGTAATAAGTTCGATATACATTTGGATATTATCTCCAGGCATGCACATTTCAACGCCCTCAGGTAGATTTACCACACCGGTAACATCGGTTGTCCGGAAATAAAACTGCGGACGATAGTTAGAAAAGAACGGTGTGTGGCGACCACCTTCTTCTTTAGTCAAAACATAAACTTCGGCCTTAAATTTAGTATGTGGTTTAATACTGGCCGGCTTGGCCAGTACTTGGCCGCGTTCAATTTCCTTCCGGTCAACGCCACGCAACAAAGCGCCGATATTATCGCCGGCTACCGCTTGATCTAAAAGTTTCCGGAACATTTCAACCCCAGTTACGACTGTCGATCTGGGTTTCTCAGCCATCCCTACAATCTCAATAGTATCACCGACTTTTATCGCGCCGCGCTCTACACGTCCGGTGGCAACAGTACCCCGGCCAGTAATTGTAAATACGTCTTCGACCGGCATCAGGAAAGGCTTATCAGTAGCCCGCTCAGGCGTAGGAATATAAGCGTCTACATGTTCCATCAGTTCATGGATTTTTCCGCACCATTCACACTCAGCCTTCGCACAGCCGCACTCCAGTGCCTTAACTGCAGAGCCGGAAACTACCGGAATATCGTCACCTGGAAACTCATAACTGGATAAAAGTTCACGAACTTCCATTTCAACAAGTTCCATAAGCTCCGGATCATCAACCAAGTCAGCTTTATTTAAGAATACGACCATAGCCGGAACACCAACCTGACGGGACAGCAATATATGCTCACGCGTCTGCGGCATCGGGCCATCAGCAGCGCTTACCACTAAAATAGCTCCGTCCATCTGGGCTGCACCGGTAATCATGTTTTTTACATAGTCAGCATGGCCTGGGCAGTCTACATGAGCATAATGACGATTAGGCGTCTCATACTCTACATGGGAAGTATTAATGGTTATCCCGCGTTCTTTTTCCTCAGGGGCCCTGTCAATTTGATCATAGGCCATAAACTGCGCGCCGCCAATTTTAGAAAGCGTAAGCGTAATAGCTGCTGTAAGTGAAGTCTTACCATGGTCAACATGGCCTATTGTACCAATATTAACGTGTGGCTTGTTTCTCTCAAACTTCTTTTTTGCCATTTTACTTTCAGCTCCCTCTTGATGCATACTAACTGTCAGAAAATTAAATTCTATCACACAATTTAATTCTCCTGCTGAAAATACAAAAAACCTCGCATATAGCGAGGAATATTTCTTAATTTGGTGGCGGCGCAGGGATTTGAACCCCGGACACTGCGGGTATGAACCGCATGCTCTAGCCAACTGAGCTACGCCGCCATATAGTATTGTGGAGCTGATGACCGGGATTGAACCGGTGACCTTATCCTTACCAAGGATACGCTCTACCGACTGAGCTACACCAGCACGTCAGGCAACCAGCTTATTGGCGCACATCTGCGTTGTTGCTCCTGCGGTTCGTTGCTCGACGTAATTCCATTACGTCTCCGCTACGATCCTCGTCGCGCCTAGCATCTGCACACCACTAATCCGTTTGCGGCCTTGTGCCAATATAAGCCAGCGCAACTTAAAATCTATTTTAATGCTTTCGCTTTAATTACTTGGTTGCGGGGACAGGATTTGAACCTGTGACCTTCGGGTTATGAGCCCGACGAGCTGCCAGCTGCTCCACCCCGCGATATAGATGTCTGTATATAAACGACCATCTGCGTTGTTACTCCTGCGTTCCGTTGCTCGACGTACTTCCCAGTACGCCTCCGCTACGGTACTCGTCGTGCCTAGCATCTAGTCATTTCTATCCAGCCATTGGCTTGGTGGCATTAGTCAATCATCCACCAATATCATTCTGAAACAAAATGGTGGAGGGAGAAGGATTCGAACCTTCGAAGGCAGAGCCGGCAGATTTACAGTCTGCTCCCTTTAACCACTCGGGAATCCCTCCATATGGAGCTGGCTAGAGGAATTGAACCCCCAACCTGCTGATTACAAGTCAGCTGCTCTACCAATTGAGCTAAGCCAGCATTTTAAGCTTGTTTCAGTGACGAATCTAATTATATAACATTGAATCTTTTATGTCAATAACTTTTTAATAAGTTATTACTATTAGATTGGTTGCGGGGACAGGATTTGAACCTGTGACCTTCGGGTTATGAGCCCGACGAGCTGCCAGCTGCTCCACCCCGCGATATAGATGTCAGAAGCTAAACGCTCATCTGCGTCGTTGTCGCTCCGGGGGCTTGCTAACGTACTTCCAGTACGCCGCGCTGCGCCTCCTCGCTTCCGCCTAGCATCTGAACATTTATCTTCAGCCATCGGTCTGGTGGCACTAGTTGAATAGTTCACCATACCTACTGCTTGAAAAAACTGGTGGAGGGAGAAGGATTCGAACCTTCGAAGGCAGAGCCGGCAGATTTACAGTCTGCTCCCTTTAACCACTCGGGAATCCCTCCATTTTTGGCGACAGATTTAATTCCTAGTCACAATACATAATACTAGCACAGAATTTTAGACTTGTAAAGCGAAAGACACTTGTAATATATGTAAACGACTACTAACCGGCGGAAATAAAACAGGTACGCAACGACCGCCTTTGCGTACCTGTTTTACCGAATTAAAATATCCTTATTGTTTACCTCAGGAAGAAATAATAATACGAGAATGCTGCCAAAATAAATCTGTAGTAGGCAAAGGAGGCCAGTGTCGAGTTATTAAGAAACCGTAGAAACCACACAATTGAAACATAGGCAACAATAAACGATACTATAAAGCCAATCGCAAACATCTCTAAATCGGCAATCGACAGTTTATGTAACACTTTGAGCAAATCATATATGCAAGCTAGCAGCATTAACGGCACCGCTATTATAAAAGAAAACTCCGCAGCTGCTGTTCTGCTCATGCCTAAAAATAGTCCACCGGCAATCGTCGAGCCCGAACGGGAAAAACCCGGCCACAGCGAAAGAATTTGAAATAAGCCTACGAAAAAGGCTTGTTTTAGTGTGATATCGTCAACTGTCCGCGCAGTTATACGAGTGGCAAATTTCTCTGCTACCAGCATGAGCAAACCACCTAGCACCAAGCCGATAATAACAGTGAATGACGAGAATAGATAGTTCTTAATCAGACTATGCAATAAAAAGCCAACCCCTGCTACCGGAACTATGCCGGCAGCAATATGTATAAGCGATAAACCGCCGCTGTAACGGCTTCGGCGCGGGCTCAGCATGGTCATAAACTTTTCACGATAATAAATAAACACTGATAAAATAGCGCCCAGTTGAATAAACACCTGAAACACACTGGCAACTTCACCTTCAAAATCTAATAGCGACCCGACTAGAATCATATGTCCGGTCGAAGAAATTGGCAAAAACTCGGTCAAGCCCTCTACAATGCCGATAATCACTGCAATAATATTCTGGTCCATCATTCCCCACCTTTGTAGTTAGTTCCAAGCATGCACGTCTCATTATACACCAATTAATGCTAATTTCAACAATTTAAATCCACTAAGAATCGGCAAAAGCCCCATTATATATACTGCATTTAAACTAATGGCAGAAAATCCCCTTTTCCTTCGCGTCTTGGTTAAAAACGTACAACTTACGATCCTGATCCATAAAAGCTACAAACACATTGGCGAGTATCTCTTGGTACTGCTTACCAAACTCTTCAATCTGAGAGGCTGAAAATCCCATTTGTTCGAGGTTTTTCGTTTGTAATTCACCTTCGATTATTACAGGCGTTAAGATTTTATTCGAAGGAACAGCAAGATTGACCTGCGAAGCATTCAGCGGCTTAAATTTAGCCTTTTTGAGAACACTTAGCTTACCATGGGGCTCTAATATGGCCAGTTCTACTTCGGTTATATCAAATATCTCCTTTTCACGTAAAAGGCCCAGCACACT
This sequence comes from Veillonellaceae bacterium, assembly GCA_012523975.1. NCBI lineage: Bacteria > Bacillati > Bacillota > Negativicutes > Veillonellales > Veillonellaceae > Veillonellaceae bacterium. Next base: position 26,873 of record JAAYSF010000050.1, on the reverse strand, counting down.
TTCAAGCGGCAACCTTACTTTTTGCAGATTGGCCTTAATTATCACGCCATTCTCAATAAGCACAGTAGGTTCGTGCATGATTTTGCGCTGTAATTTACGGTCCTTTATTGTAACCCAGCTTATAATATATTGAGCAAAACCCAGGATTACGATACTAATAACTACTGTGACTAAATCAATGCTTGGGTCAACAATCCCAGCACCGGCAACCGTGCCAATAGTTATCGAAACAATTAAGTCCAGTAGGGTAAGTTCGCCAACATGTCGCTTACCCATTAGGAGCGACATAGCCAGCAGAACAATCATTGTAACAATAATGTGAAACACCGTAATGCCAAGCGTCTGCACCGCTAATCCCCCATACCGTCGTTAGGCCTATTATTCCCCTAGCCTATGGTATTATCCGGTGCCGGCATACTATGCAAGTGTTCCTTATAGTTAAAACTATTCAACCCTATGCAATATTAGTCTGAAATATGTTAGTCCCCAAAGCAAATACCAATTAGACGCCCCGCCTTTACAAGTTCACCGTCTATTGGCACATTACTCGCCTTACCAGCAACTTGGCGGAACGGCAGACTAATAATATGGTTTTTCTCAAGCGCTACCATATGTCCACTTTTGCCTTGCAGTAAACATTCAATTACCGCTGTCCCGTACCGGGTAGCTAGAACCCGGTCAAAGGCTGTCGGGCTGCCGCCGCGCTGAAGGTGGCCCAAGACAGTGCATCTCGTTTCAACATTGCCAAGAATCTCTATTTCCTTAGCCAGTTTCTCGCCAATACCGCCTAGACGAATTTTCTCGCTACTTCCGGTAGCAGCAGCTGTTCCAACCAACTCTCCGCCGACAGGTTTAGCCCCTTCGGCCACTACAATGATGCTAAAAAGTTTACCTTGTTCTTTACGTTGTTGAATTTTAGCCAGCACTGCTGAAATGTCGTACGGAATCTCAGGAATTAAAATGCAGTCAGCTCCGCCGGCCAACCCCGAATGAATGGCAATCCACCCGGCATAGCGGCCCATAACTTCTAAGATCATGACCCGGTGGTGAGATTCTGCTGTTGTATGTAAGCGGTCTAAAGCCTCGGTAGCTATTGATACGGCTGTGTCAAAACCAAACGTCCGCTCAGTACCGGCTATGTCATTATCAATTGTTTTAGGAACAGCAACTACCGGAAAACCTAAATCGCCAAACTCAGCACCTATCTTAAGCGTACCGTCGCCACCGATGACTACCAAAGCATCTATCTTTGCCGCTTTAAGATTCTGCAGCGCTTGCCCTGACATGTCGCGATAAGTGGTTTGTCCGTTTTCTGTTACCCGATAGCTGAATGGATTATCCCGATTAGTTGTTCCCAGTATAGTGCCGCCTCTTGGCAAGATGCCCGAAACATGAGCTAAAGTTAATTCAACCATCTGATTCTCAACAAGCCCGCCAAAGCCATTCCTAATCCCCGTTACTTTGATACCATAACCGAGCGCCGTACGAGCTGCTGCTCGGATAACAGCGTTTAAACCCGGACAATCGCCCCCGCCCGTTAGAACGCCGATACGCTTGATTTTGTTCATCTATATTCACCTCAAAATCACATTTTCTCAATACATCTAAGATTACAAAAAAAGACACCCGCTTGGATGTCATTTTTGTATAACTAGTCTTCGTCGATATGGTATTCACTAAATCCCATTTGCAGTTCTTTAGTATTTATGCTCTTAGTACAACTACCGGCAGTTTCCTCACCACGATTGTCAAGGTAGCGCTCAAGCTTTCGCTTAACCCGCTGTAAAGCATTATCAATTGATTTAACATGTCGTTTAAGCTCAATAGCTATCTCTTGATACGACTTACCATCAAGATAGGCCATGAGTACCTTCCATTCAAGGTCGCTTAGAATCTGCCCCATCTTTTCTTCGATATCGATAAACTCTTCCCGGCTGATTACAAGTTCCTCCGGATCGGTAATTTTAGAGCCTGACAGCACATCTAATAGGGTACGGTCAGAATCTTCATCATATATCGGCTTATTTAATGAAACATATGAGTTCAAAGGAATATGCTTTTGCCTGGTCGCTGTCTTTATAGCCGTAATAATCTGCCTGGTTACGCATAACTCCGCGAAAGCTCTAAAAGACGAGAGTTTATCGTTCCGAAAATCCCTGATCGCTTTATATAATCCAATCATGCCTTCTTGAATGATATCCTCACGGTCGGCACCAATTAAAAAATATGATCTGGCTTTAGCTCGAACGAAGTTGCGGTACTTGTTAATAAGATAATCCAGTGCGACTGTATTGTTGTTATCTTTGGCATCAGCAACTATTTCTTCATCAGTCATATTCTCAAAAGAACTGTACAGTGCGCATTGAGTATTAACCCGCATCGCATCTCCCCCACTTTCCAAATTACACTAAGAAAAAGAAAATGCACTAAAAGCTAATTAGTGCCTAAAAAATAACGGGTACATGCTTCATTCAAGCAAATTATACCCTACCCCCCTTTACTTAGTCAAGCCCAACTTCTTTCCTAACGTCCGCGCCGGAGGTCGTCCAAGCGTTTAGCGACCTCACTGTTTAAGCGGTTTCCCAGTTCATGACGCCGAGATTTCAAGGCCGACTCGGCAAACCTTTCCTGTACTAGTTTGTTAACCCGTTTCACATCGCAGATTAGTTCCCGCGCTGGAATCCGAAAAGCCCCCGCCCCCAATATTACCAGCTGTTCAGCCCAATCAGACGTCACCACATAGACCCTCTCACCCTGGCGAACCAGGTTGTAGGCTGTTCTTTCAATATAACTATCAGCAGTCTCACCTTCACCGGTAAAAACTACATTTACGTCATTATAAATATGCTGCTCGGTGACAGCCCCGGACACACCATGCGCATCAAAAACGATCAAAACATTATAACCATGATATGAACCATAGTTAGCCATAATATCTATTAGCTTATCGCGGGAATGTTCAAGATCATTAAGCACCATAAGCTCAGGCCAGGCGTTTATAACATTATACCCGTCAACAAGCAGGGCTTCTTTGTCTTTACCCATATTGCGCTCTCCCATTCTTCAATCAGTACTTCATTTATTAACAGCAAACGGCGGCAATTTGTTGCCAACCTTAATTATGGTATTGTCAGGCAGATAGCGATCCTTTGACAATACTTCCCGTCTTATTTCCTGGCCGCCCTGACGAACTACTCTGATAGTTGTTATCTCATAGCCAGGTTTCCCTTGCTTGTCCACTTTTGTTTCACCTAAAAACAAGGTAGCATCTGGCTGTTTGACAACGGCCGGGGGAATAACCTGTTTGTTGGCCGATAATATTTCGATACTTTCCGGCAGGCGGGTTTGGCCAAATATACCCACATGCAATTTATTACCCTCAACCTCAGCCATTACCATGATAGGCTTATCAGTATTATTGGAGAATTTAAAGTCAAGCGCGCCATAAACAACAGTGGCGTCGCGTCCGAGCGGGACATAACCAAGCGGCTTGGAATGATTATAGCGCTCAATAACATTTAGGTTAGCCAAGAGTACGGCATTATAAATGGTTGAAGATACTTGGCAGACTCCCCCGCCAATGCCTGGAACCAGTTCACCGTCGACAAATTCCATAGCTTCCTTAAACCCATAGTCTTTTTCCCGCGGCCCAACTATTTCATTAAAGGAAAAAGTCTCGCCAGGATAAACTATATGCCCGTTAATTTTCCATGCAGCTAGTTTTATATTTGCCGTTCGATTACTTTCCTTGGTATTAAAAGCAGTTGTATAACTGCCGAGAAGTTCCTTAATTCCCGTTCGCGCTACATCATTTACCGTTATGGACGGATAAACGAGCGTTACCGGCAGGGGAACATTATTAACCTCAGGCCGTTTAAGCGCCTGTAAAACAAGAGGGCGAAGACCTTCTATATCAAGTTTCCGGCCTTGTTCCTGGGGAATTATACCGCCAGTAACAATACTGAGAGCTGCGTTCTTAGCCGGTCGGTCAATTTCATCACGCCATACATCTACCAAATTATCCAATTTACTCTCATTATAGCTGACACGCAGGGGGATGCGATACCCCTGATTAAGCGCTGCGTGAATATTTTTTATCCGTTCAAGGAGTGTACCGCGTCTGCCGACTCCCCACACTTCCTCAAGGGTACCATCAACATCGATGGTAAATTCAATACTCTGCGCGTCAACTTTAAAAATTGTATCGCCATAGTAAACGGTAATTTGCTTATTCTGCTGCTGCTTATTCCAAACAGCCAGAATTTGTTTAACTTCTTCTTTGCCCCGACCGCCAAGTTCTACTCCTTCTAAGGCTACCCCAGCGTATACTCTGTCCCCAAAAAGCGGCTTCGTTAAAGCATAACCGCCCGTCAGAGATGCTAGTATCGCTAAGGCTGCCACGGTACGCAGCCACCGTTTGTTCACCTAGTCTTCAGCTCCCGTTGCCTCAAGATTTCGTACAATAATAGTGAACATGCTACTGAAGCGTTTAATGAGTTTATCTGGCCTCTCATTGGAATTCGCACTATAAAGTCGCATTGCTCCTTAATGAGCCGCCCCATACCTTTTCCTTCACTGCCAATTATTACAGCGACTGGACCTGTCAAATCGGTATCATAATACTCTTTTGCGCCATCCATATCAGCACCGACAATCCATAAACCGGCAGCCTTGAGCTGCTTAATTGTCTGAGTGATATTGCCGATTCTGGCAATCGGCACATATTCAACAGCACCGGCCGAGGTTTTAGCCACCGTAGCCGAAATCGGACAGCTTCGGCGTTTTGGCAGAAGAACGCCATGTACACCGGCAGCATCAGCACTGCGCAGTATAGCACCAACATTATGGGGATCTTCCAATTCATCAAGGATTACAATAAACGGCGGCTCATTTTTGGCAGCCGCTGCTGCTAAAATATCTTCAACTTCAACGTAGGTGATAGGCGCCACCATAGCTACTATACCCTGATGCCGGCTATTGCCGGCCAGTTCGTCAAGTTTTGCCGAGTCGACTTCTTGCACTACCAATCCAAGCTCGCGCGCCTCACCGATGAGCGTTTTTACCGAGCCCTGGCGCTGCCCCTTTGCCACAAATAATTTATTTATTGACCGCCCGCTCTTTAAGGCTTCTGCCACACTATTGCGGCCTATGATAATCTCACTAGATTCTGCCATATAATATCCTCCTCGCCGCTCTCGCGGCATTTTATCTTTTCCATTATTTATGTTAATTATGTATAGGGAGTTACTTTTGGCATTGCCCCAAAAAGTAACAAAAAAAGTCTAGGCCCAGTCTTCCAGAAAAGGCCATTAAAGCACCATGGTTTATGTACGAAAAAGCATAGTTTTGTTATTCTCGTTTTTTCGTACCCTTATCGACCCTTAAGGCAGCGGTCGGTCCCGAAGGGATGGATTTTGGTGCTTTTGTATCAAGACAAAAGCACGGGCTTCACAATAGCCGTCTCTCCAAACCACGCTATGTGGCGAATGGAAAGAGTTTAGAAAAAGACTTGGCCTAGCCAAGTCTTATCTTTTCATTCTCGCCAACCGCCCGCAGGTCAGTTCCCCTTCACCGCAGTACCCTGAAGTCACGCAGGTTGGGCCGGCTTTTTCGAATAGCAGCGGCGCTACCTTTCTAACTTCGGCCAGCATTAACTCGGCCATTTTGCGGATTTCCCATTGCGCCCGCGTACAGCAGCGCAAGGAAAAAAAGTTCAGCAAGGCGCGGGCATTCATTGTTACGACAATTTTAGTCTCTGTTGCGTTAGCCAGGCAGTACCGGGCATCTTCTTTATGGACACCGAGTTCGACCAACTCATCATAGGTGGCTCTGATATTATCCATCAGCGCCTCAAACTTTTCCTTAGCCGCAGGATTTGCCGCGACTGTAGGCGGCAGGATATATTCAAAATCATGCTCGCTTACATAACGCTGTGATTGCTGGGAATATGATGCAATCCGGTGACGAACCAGTTGATGGGTAAGCACCCGCGATACGCCTTCAATTGCAAAGGTAAAACTTGCATGTTCTAGAGTCGAACTATGACCCATGTCGACAATTTTAGTTACTAATTTTTCGACCTGCGCATCTGACATTTTTTCAACAAGCTGTTCCGCTCCCACCGGCGAATAACATAGCCTCGCCGACATAGCCACTGCCCGCTGGGGTTCAGGAGTGTGGCTTATTAATTTTACCTTCATTCTATTCACCGCTATTCTTGTTTAGATTTGTCATTTCCCGGGAAATAATCACGAAAGCCTTCTCAGCAATTTCCGACATTCGGTCATAATTTCCGTTTAAATACAAATAGCCCAGCATAGCCTCAAAGCCGGTACTATACCGGTATTCACTTACTGTAGCACTCTTAGGTACATTAGATTTGGCATTACGGCCGCGTCTTACGACGGCCAATTCCTCTTCCGTCAGCATTTGTTCCAGTTCCCGGTAAGCTACAGCCTGCATAGCAGCCGAAACAATTTTTGCATCATAAGTATGTAATACCCGCACTTTATTTTGCTCATATGAAAGCAGTCTTGTCCGCACATACAGCGTAAAAAAAGCATCACCCACATAAGCCAAAACCAGCGCCGGTAATTGGTTTGGTTCGATTTTGCTGTATTTAGCAGGCGGAGCGCCGTCGACGGCGCCCGCGCCAAACATATTCTGCTTTAGAAACTGGAAGTGTTCAAAATTCATCGCTTTTTCCACCTAGCGCCTTGCGGCGAGTCTTCTATGACAATACCGGCGGCGCCTAAACTGTCCCGGATTTTATCAGCTGTAGCCCAATCTTTCTTTTTGCGAGCCTCCTGCCGAATATCAATTATGATATCCATTAACTGATTGACCAGCATATCAGCCCCATCCAGTTTTCCCTGACGTTCATTCACCAGCAGGCCCAATACCTCAGCCATACCATAATATATATCACGCGCTTCGCCGACAGCAGCAGGGTCGTACGGAACTTTACCGGCTGCCGCTGCGCCATGATAAATATTTATTTCCTTCGCTAAGCCAAACATAACACTGATGGCCAAAGCAGTATTAAAATCGTCGTCCATTGCCGCATTAAAATCAATCTCAGCTCTTTCGGCAGCTGCTCTAAGTGCGGCTGATTCTGCACTTGCTTCACCGCTAGGCAGCGCTTCTAACGACCGCATGTTATCAATTGCATTCTTGAGACGTTCAAGGCTGCGCCCCGCCTCAGTAAGCCGTTCATCGCTGAAATCCAGCGGGCTGCGGTAGTGTGTAGCCAAGATAAAGAACCGGAGCACCTCGGGCGGATAATGCGCTAAGATATCTTTCACCAGGAAGAAATTTCCTAACGATTTACTCATCTTCTCTTCATTGACAGTGATAAACCCATTATGCAACCAATATCTGACAAACGGCTCTTTACCGGTATAGGCTTCGGACTGAGCAATTTCATTCTCATGGTGGGGGAAAATTAAATCACTGCCGCCCCCATGAAAATCAAAACTATTTCCCAAATACTTAAGTGACATTGCCGAACATTCAATATGCCAGCCCGGCCGTCCCTTACCCCACGGACTATCCCATGACGGTTCGCCAGGCTTAGCACTTTTCCATAAGGCAAAATCCATCGGGTGATTTTTACGATCATCGACGTCCACCCTGGCACCGGCTTTCATATCGTCTAAACTGCGGCCGCTAAGTTTACCATAGCCTTCAAATTTGGCAACCGAGTAATAAACATCGCCGTCTACTACATATGCGAACCCTTTATCAACCAGCTTTTGGACCATCTCAATTATCTCGTTCATATGCCCGGATACTGTGGGATATATATCTGCCCGTTTGACATTGAGCTTATCCATAACCTCATAATATGATGCTATATACCGGTTAGCGATTACGTCCCAGCTCACATTCTCGGCATTCGCTGTATTAATTATTTTATCGTCAACGTCAGTGAAGTTCTGAACATGCAGTACTTTATAACCGCGTTTTTCAAGATATCTCTTGATAACATCCCAAGTGATGAATGGACGGGCGTTCCCGATATGCGGATGATTATAAGGCGTTACACCGCAGACATACATTTTGACTTTGCCCGGCTCTACTGGGGTAAATTCTTCTTTTTGCTTTGTTAACGTGTTATATACTTTTAAGGTCAATCTTTATTCAACTCCTTTTCTAATTCTTCCACGCGTTTTTCTAGTCTAGTCATATTACGCTGAATACACATCATCATTTCTGCCATCGGATCAGGAAGATCATTGTGTTCTAGATCAATTTCGGAGGATGCACTGCCAACCTTTTTTCCATTATGCCATACTATTTTACCCGGAATACCGACAACGGTCGAATTAGGCGGGACTTCCTTGAGGACGACTGACCCTGCCCCAATTTTAGAGCCGTCGCCAACTTTAAAAGAGCCAAGCACTTTTGCACCGCTGGCTACTACAACATTATTACCGATCGTCGGATGCCGCTTACCTTTTTCCTTGCCGGTACCGCCGAGAGTCACCCCTTGATACAAGGTAACATTATCGCCTAGTTCTGCTGTTTCACCAATAACAACGCCTGTACCATGATCAATAAATAGTCCTTCACCAATTTTTGCCCCAGGGTGAATTTCTATCCCGGTCAAAAATCGGCCCAAATTGGATATCATCCGCGGCAGAATTATCCAGCCCCGTTTATAAAGATAGTGGGAAATACGATGCAGCCAGATAGCATGAAGCCCAGGATAACAGAGTAGCACCTCAAATACGCTTCTTGCCGCCGGATCGCGTTCAAAGATAACTTTTAAGTCTTTTTTAATACGGTCAAACATCACCTGCAAACCTCCATCTTCACGCTGATTAATGCGGAATATAAAAAACCACCATCTCCAATACAGAGACGGTGGTCCGTGGTTCCACTCTGCTAGCGCATCTTTCAATACGCCGCTTTACTGCACGGTAACGGGTGCCACCGGGACGACCTACAGTATTCACAGTCAGCCGTCAGCTCATGGGTGCATTTGGGCGCTTCTTATCCCGGTATTGCTTACAGCCGGTGGCAATACCTCTCTGAAGGGTAGGTTAACGCTTACTTCTCCCAATCATTGCATTATCATTTATATATATGCATTATATTAACAGTACGTTACCCTGTCAATTACAATTTGCTTAAGATTAATTCAACCCGTTTCAAAACTCGCTCGCGGCCGATAAGCGGAATTATCTTATCAAGGTCAGGCCCATGCATCTTTCCGGTTATCGCTACGCGGATCGGCATGAAAACCTTTTTGCCGCCTAGTTTAAGCTCTTTGGTAATGCTCTTAAGCAATGCTTTTATTTCGGGGGCGTCGACAGTGTCAAGCGCCTCCAGTTTAGTGCGGAAAGCCGCCATTACGTTTGGTATGTCAGCGTCACGCAGGATTTCGCGAGCTTCATCAGTCTCAAATTCGACATTGTCATTAAAGAATATATCAATATGGTCAACGATTTGCGCCGCATAGCTGATATATTCCTGCAAAACAGCAACTACTTTAACCAGCCAAGCCCATTGTTCGGTTGAAAGCTCATCAATATAGCCGGCTGTTTTTAGATGCGGAAGAGCCAGTTCAGTAATGAGTTCCGGGGCGGCCTGTTTGGTATAATGCGCATTAATCCAATTAAGCTTATCGAGATCGAACACAGCAGGATTTTTGGCTACACGATCCATAGAGAACTGCTCAACAAGCTCCTCAAGCGAAAAGATTTCTTGTTCTGAGTTCGGAGCCCAGCCCAAAAGTGCCAGGAAGTTGACGATAGCCTCCGGCAGGTAGCCTAATTTGCGATATTGCTCAACTGAGGTTGCGCCATGGCGCTTACTCATTTTAGTGCGATCCTTACCCAAAATAAGCGATATATGACCAAACTTAGGCAGTTCAAATCCCAGCGCTTCATAAAGCAGAATTTGCCGCGGGGTATTGGACAAATGTTCCTCGGCTCGAATAACATGAGTAATATGCATAAGGGCATCATCAAGGACAACCGCGTAATTATAGACCGGAATTCCATCTGATTTGACGATAACAAAGTCACCGACGCCATTGGAATCAAAACTTACTGTGCCGCGAACCATATCGGTAAAGATAATCGGCTTATTGGGAGGAACGTGGAACCGCACGACTGGTTTGCGGCCTTCAGCTACAAGGCGTGCTTTGTCTTCCTCCGTCAAATTGCGGCAGCGTCCCGAATAGCATGGAGTTTCGCCTTTAGCCATCTGAGCCTGCCGTTCTGCTTCAATTTCTTCTTCAGTACAATAGCAGTGATAAGCCTTTCCGCTTTCGAGTAATTGATGGGTATATTTACGATAAATATCAAGCCGTTCAGTCTGACGGTAAGGACCATAAGGACCATAAGGACCTTCAACGTCAACCCCTTCGTCCCATGTTATGCCAAGCCACCGCAGGGCTTCTTTAATATTTTCTTCGGATTCTTTGCTTGAGCGTTCCCGGTCAGTGTCTTCAATTCTAAGAATAAGTTTGCCGCCATGCTTTTTAGCGAGCAGCCAGTTAAACAGCGCCGAGCGAGCGCCACCAATATGAAAAGGTCCGGTTGGACTGGGCGCAAACCGTACCCGAAGTTCTTGTTGTGACATATGTAAAGATACCTCCATGAAGTTTTGCAGTTTATTCTAATTTTAGCAGATTGTCCTGAGTTGTGCAAAAGTGAAATTAAGTAGAAATATAAAACGCCAAAAAAGGCACTTAGCTTTCGCCGCAGGGAAGTTCCCACTGGACCAAAAGCTAAGCGCCTTTTTTCACTGAACCTTTAACAGAAACAGACCCTTAACAATATCCGGCGTAATGAAAGTCGTGTTAGCCTGACTGCCCGTCGACACAGGCTGGGCTCCATCGGCTAATATGGTTAAACGCCATACAACACGATCATTATACCAAAACTCAGTACTGGTTGCCCCGTCATTCTGACGAACAATGTTTATATTAACCTTAAATTCAGCAGCAAGAGCTTGATTCGGCCATAGGATCAATACAGCAGCGGCTAAGACCAAAATTAACCGGCGCATCGCCACCCCTCCTATTGTTAAAACGACTTACGGTGCCATTAAAAATATTATAATAATTTCAATTTTTTATTGAATACTTATAATATGTGTAGATGCGCTCTATTTATTCAACTGTTTCTGTAATGCAGCTTTTATATAAATGAGTTAAATCTTGATGATAGTTGCTATAGCATAAGCTGAAATGCCTTGACCCTGACCGACAAAACCTAAGCCCTCAGTTGTGGTAGCTTTGACATTTACTTGATTGTCTGAGACTTCCAATGTCTTGGCAATATTTTTATTCATTTGGGGAATATAGGCGGCTAGTTTGGGTTTTTGCGCAACAATTGTGGCGTCGATATTATTGACTGCATAACCATGGTCAGCGATGATTTCCTTAACTCTAGCCAGCAGCATCAGGCTTGACGCTCCTTTGTACTGCTGATCACTATCTGGAAAGTGCCGACCAATATCGCCAAGCGCCGCGGCTCCCAATAACGCGTCTTTAATGGCATGGAGCAGCACATCAGCGTCAGAATGGCCTTCAAGACCAAGCTGATACTCAATCTCTACACCACCTAATATTAACTTGCGGTTCTCGACTAAGCGGTGCACATCGTAACCTATACCTGCCCTCGTCATATGCCGTTACCTCCTTGTTTTAACAGCGCCTCGGCTATTATTAGGTCCTCCGGCGTAGTAATTTTAATATTATTATAGCTGCCTTGTACAATTTTGACTTTAACACCCAGTCGTTCTACTAAGCTAGCATCGTCAGTACCCAAATAACCATCTCGGGCAGCGTTTGTATATGCCTGTTGCAGCAGCTCGGTAGCAAAAGCCTGAGGCGTCTGAATTGCCCATAAAGTGTGACGGGGTGGTGTCGCAGTTATAAAGCCTTCAGTATCAACTGTCTTTATCGTATCTTTTACAGGAACAGCAACACCGGCAGCACGATATTGCCAGGCAGCTGCAATAACGTTTCGAATTGTTTCCAACTCGATTAGCGGGCGCGCTCCGTCGTGAACTAAGGTAATTTCGCAATCGTTATCAACAACGGCAAGCGCATTGGCGATCGAATACTGCCGCTCACTTCCCCCGGCAACGACTTTCCAGGGTTTTATAATATCAGCATTAGCTAATAATTCTTTGACCTCCGCCGCCTCGTCAGGCCCGGTCACAATCACAAGCTTGTCAATCTCCTCGCATTGTGAAAACTTTTTGACAGTGTGTACAAGCACCGGACAATGAGAAAGAGGGATAAAAACTTTGTTTATCCCTCTGCCCATACGTTTACCTCGACCGGCGGCAGCGATTATGGCTGTCACCTTCATACTTCACACTCCACGGTCGCCGCTAAAGGCCCATCAGCGTCGTTACTCCTGCGAGCACTTACTTCGACGTACTTCCAGTACGCCTGCGTTCGTGTTCTCGTCACGCCTAGCATCTAGACCTTTATCAACAACCTTCGTTTTTTTAATAATGATAGCTTTGAATTTCACTAAACGGGGCTACGCCCCTCGTTCAATAGCTTTCGGTTTGGCAAATATCATCCGACCGGCAGCCGTCTGAAGCACAGATGTCACCAGAACACCGACTGTTTCACCGATATGCTTCTTGCCTCCGTCAACGACAATCATTGTGCCGTCATCCAAATAAGCAACGCCTTGGCCTAATTCTTTGCCGTCTTTAACGACATGAACCGTCATTTCTTCACCTGGTAATACGACCGGTTTTACAGCATTGGACAGCTCATTGATATTCAGAACTGAAACGCCCTGCAACTCGGCAACTTTATTAAGATTATAGTCATTAGTGATAATCTTAGCATTGAGTTTCTGGCCGAGTTTAACAAGTTTAGAATCAACTTCAGCGATATCATCAAAATCCTGGTTATCGATTTTGACGTAAAGTCCCAGTTCTTTTTGCATACGATTAAGAATATCCAGGCCACGGCGGCCGCGATTACGTTTTAGCAAATCTGAAGAATCAGCAATGTGCTGAAGTTCTTCGAGGACAAAAACCGGTATCAGCAGCGTGCCTTCAATAAAACCGCTTTTACAGATATCTGCAATTCGTCCGTCAATAATCACACTTGTATCAAGAAGTTTGTACTGATAGTTGTTGGCACCTTGTTTGTCTTTAGGCCGATCTTTACCGACAAACGGTAATGATCCGAATAGATGAAATAATTCGTCACGTTTTCGAATAGCGATATTTATACCTAGATATCCAAGTATAATACTAATTACTCCCGGAATATAACTTCCAACAATCGGAACAGGCAAAAAAGCCGATCCTAAAAGATTAGCAATTATTAGGCCGATAGCAAGACCAATAGCTCCCGCCAGTACGTCATTAACTGGCATTTTGTTGAGCCTTGCCTCTATCCAGTAGGTAAAACGCCACAGGTGCTTGATTAAATACGGCGCAATTAAGAAACCAACGGCACCACCTACTACAGCGCTAAAGATGAATGACATGATAGTAGCTACCGTGCTGCCAAACATGCCCATCCGCAAAAATTCAGCATTTACCGCAGTCGTAAGAAAACGACTAATCCATTCAGTTAGCATTAAACCAGCAACACCTGACAGGGCAGTGATAACAAAACGTAGAATTTTGTCGAGCAAAACTTCACCTCCCCTCACTACGCATTAATTATAATAAAGTTTTGCGTTTACCACAAGCGTATATAAATTCGCCAAAATGTGGAAACAGGTTTATTTTACCCCTTTGGTAACAAAAAAATACGTCAGTTTCCTGGCGTATTTCCTTGAAGTAGACCATTAACCCAATCTTCAACCCTGCTGGCATCCTTGCCGCAAGCTAATACCAACTCACTTACCATGATGTGTTTAGCAGTATCTAATAACCGCCGTTCACCGGTGGAAAGTTTTTTAGCGTGATCTTGCTGCATAAGATTTCGCACGACTTCTGCGACCTCATAAATACTGCCGCTTTTTATTTTGGCCAGATTCATGTTAAATCGGCGGTTCCAATTAGCATTAACCTGGTCAGGTTCAGACTTTAGGATATCAGCAACTTTTTCTACTTCAGTATCTCCTATAACTTCTCGTAGTCCAACATTATTAACATTGTGCAACGGAATCATAACCTTCATTCCGCCATACGGTATACTCAAAATATAATACTGCTGACGCTGACCCAGCACTTCATGTTCCTCGATAGCCTCAATAACTCCGGCTCCATGCATCGGATATACGACCTTATCCCCAACTGTCAACATTCGCAGCACCTCCTACTATCAAGATTATAGCATAAAGGCACCTTTTTGTCAAAATTTAATATTCTAGCATAGCATTATGTTATTGTCAATAAAACATTTTCGCATTTTTTAGCATCTTTCAATCTCAGTTGTTACGGTATGTCAAAACTCATCCCTTAAAGTTCACTTTAATCCTGAATAGTGATTGACAATAATAAACATCTGTCTATATAATTAACTCAAAGTGAGGTGTCACGCAAATGCAAGAGAAAAGTTGCCAGGATTTCCAGTCCGCTGTTGACGATTACTTGATTCGTCATCGCAGTGCTCTCGATGTGCTGACCAAGTACCAGGAGGCTTCCGCCCGCGTTAACCGTGCTTTTGCCAAAGCAGTAACTGAATGCGGTTGTGTACAGATAAACGCCAGTCGTCAGCAAGTGCCTGCCGATGCCGAATTTAGTGACCTGAAAAACTTTATGTCTTCCCACTTATCAGGTGAGCCTTGTGACAACTGTAAAGAGGTATTAAATAAAGAATTAGGGCATAGCATATTTTATTTAGCTGCTCTTTGCAATATGTCTGGTTTGAATCTTTTTCAGGTGATTAATGATGAATATAAGAAAGTCACTACATTAGGACTCTATCATTTATTATAATTTTTCAAGCACGGTCTGAACGACCGTGCTTTTTTTGTCACCAGAATTATAAGTCTAAAATTCTGGTGACAAAAGCGCAAGCCGGGGTTTCTAAATTTCTGCCGGGATTGTCAGGAATGACTAAGCCGTTTATATCGTTACATAAATACCAGGTGCATCGGATATGATAAAAACATCATACAGTATTGAGGTGTCGCCATGCCTTGGCTATTATCGTTTGCACTGGCCTTTTTATTCATTATCCAACCCTGCCCTATAGCCTATTCAGCCGAGCCATATGACAGTTCAGAACATACGGGTTACGTCACTATTATTGACGAGCATGGCGCTATTATAATGCAGACAGGACTCAATATCAGTCCTGGCGATGAATTTATCAACGAAGATAATCGCGTCTACCAAATTCTCACTGTCGACAACAATCTAGCCAGAGCCCGCTTTATACGGGATGATTTAAGTCTAGGTATAGAACCTGAGGCACTTCCAGCGCAAGCACAGGTAGTGCAGGGAATCGCCCAAGCCCCTGTCGATAGCCCTGTCAAAATAGCAATCTACCATACTCATACCGATGAAAGTTATATCCCAACAGACGGTAAGTCGAATATGGCCGGCAAGGGTAGTATTATGCAAGTTGGAAGTGCCTTTGCGGAACGGCTTCAGCAGCTTGGCTACAGCACCAACCACAGCAAAACCCTTCATGATCCGCACGATGCTAATGCCTACCATCGTTCACGCCGTACCTTCACTAAGTTGCTTAAGGAACAGCCTGCAGCCTTATTTGACCTCCATCGTGACAGTGCACCGCTTAGCGTTTATAAAACGACAATCAATGGTCAAGATACCGCTCGGCTACTGCTTGTCGTTGGCCGGCAAAATCAAAACCATAATACAACCTTGAATTATGCAAGACAATTAAAAAGGCAGGCTGACAAGCAGTACAAAGGCTTAGTCCGAGGAATATTTATCGCTCGCGGGAACTACAATCAGGATTTAAATCCGCGAGCCATGCTAGTAGAAGTCGGTACGCAATTTAATACCCGCGCCGCTGCTGAGCGCGGTATAACGCTTTTTGCTGATGTCCTCCCTAGCCTGATAGCGCCTAATCGGAACGGAGCAGCCCAAGCCGGTCCTGTTGCCGGTCAATCTCCCGACCAAGGTTCCGGGCAAAGTACTGCTCAAGCTGCCGGACAAGCTGCTGCCGAGTCTTCTCCGCCACAGGTTAGAAGCTATCTGACTGATATTGTTCTAACACTGGCAGCATTAGTTGCAGGTATACTTGCTTACTTGTATCTTAGCACTGGCAGTTGGGAGGAAGTAAAAAACAAGCTGAAAAAATTCCGCAAGTATGAATTTACCAATTTCTTCGGCCGACGTAAAAAGTAAAACATTACAATACCTCTAGAACAGGCTGATAAAGGGGTTGTGCTGTATTATGGTGCTCAAGCGCCGTACCCTACTAATTACCGGTATTATTACCTTATTCTTAATAATCGCTGCGCTGGCATTTCTGCACTTGCTACCTATGAATATCTTTTCAGTGCAGCAAAAGCCAGAGCAAGCCCCTCAAAAGGTATATGACTACTATCTAATCATTGATGAGCAGACTAATCAAACTATAATGTATGTGCCGCTCGTCGTCAGCATTGGCGATGAAGTTATCTCAGAAGAAAATAAGTATTACGAGATTGTCCGGATCGAAGAAAACCGGGCCTACGCCAGGTTCATTAAACACATCGAGATAGATAAATATCAGCCAAAAGCCAATTCACCGTAATTTTTATGCTAAAAGCGACGGTCCATCAGCGCTTGCTCCCGCAGACGCCGTAGGCCGTCTTTTATTGTTTTGGCCCGTACTTCGCCGATGCCTTCAACATCGTCCAGTTCGGCAATTGACGCATTATAAATATTTTTAAGCGTTTTAAAGTGCATAACAAGATTTTCAATTACCGGTACCGGCAGTCTTGGGATAAGCTGCAGTATCCGATAGCCCCTTGCTGCAATCGGAACGTCAATGGCATTTGCGGTAACACCATATCCCAGTAGCCTGCAGACCGTATAGGGGTCAAGTGAATCTTCCGGCAGTTCTGCCAGCTGCTCACGCACTTCAAGATACATTTCCGGATCACTGCTTAAACAGTAATCTTTAACCAGAAGCTGAACCTCATCTTTATCAGGAGTCAGTTCTTCCAGTTGCATACTTATAAGCCGCCCCTCCCGCCCCAATTCGATAACATCGCGGGAAATATCGCGGGTGATACGTCTGGCTTGCTCGGCTCTGATAATAAGCGCGGCAACGTCCGAAAGTGATACCAAATCATCAAACTCAAGCGCCGTCAGCGTACCAAGTCCGGCAACAAGCACTGAGCGATATTTTTCCAGCGTCTGCAGCGCCTGATTTGCGCGGTTAATGATCACTGTAATATCCTTCAACGTATAACGCAGGTTCCCCAAATATAAAGTAATAAGATTGCGCCGCTGCGAAATTGCAATAACAAGCGCTCCCGTTTGTTTGGCTACCCGTTCAGCCGTCCGGTGCCGTGTGCCGGTTTCTTTTGTTATGATAGCCGAATTAGGCACCAGTTGAGCGTTCGCACATAATACGCGCGTGGCGTCGTTTGATAATACAATAGCGCCATCCATTTTAGCAAGCTCATAAAACCCAGCAGGCGTATAATCGCAATTCAGGGCAAAACCGCCGTCAACAAGTTCCATAACAGCTGGATTATTACAAATCAACACTAAGGCACCCATTTTTGCCCGCAGGATATTCTCAAGTCCTTCTCTTAACAGTGTTCCAGGCGCAACTGATTTTATCGTATTTATAAATCTCTCGTCCCACAATTTCTCCTCACGGGTTTAAATCATATAAAAACTGCCTCCATTGCCTCAACGACACTGCTTACTCCTACAATATCAAGCCCGCGCTGACGAATTTTCAGACCTGCTAAATTACCGGCAGGGATTATAAACTTTTTAAAACCTAAAGTGGCCGCCTCACTGATACGCATATCAATACGCGGTACCATTCTTACTTCGCCGGTTAAACCCACTTCACCCATCACAACAGTATGAGCGTCAATCGGTATATTGCGAAAACTTGATGCAACTGCCAAGGTTACCGCCAAATCAGCTGCCGGTTCTACTATTTTAATTCCCCCCACTGCATTAACATAAGCATCCTGATTGCCAAGCATCAGCCCCACCCGTTTTTCGAGTACGGCCATCAATAGAATTAGTCGGTTATAGTCGAAACCGGCCGCCATGCGGCGCGGCATACCAAAACAGGTTGTGCTGACCAGTGCCTGAATTTCAATTAAGAGCGGTCTAACACCTTCAAGATAAGCAAGCACTACTGAACCCGGCGTATTTTGAGGCCGCTCAGTTAAAAGCAGCGCTGAAGGATTCTGCACCTCAGCCAGGCCAGTTTCCTCCATCGAGAAAATACCGCTCTCATTTGTTGAACCAAACCGGTTCTTTATTGCCCTCAGTACCCGAAATGAATAACTTCGTTCACCTTCAAAATAAAGAACAACGTCCACCATATGTTCAAGTAACCGCGGCCCGGCAATATTACCTTCTTTAGTTACATGACCGATAATCGCAATTGGGATGTTACTTTCTTTTGCCAAGCGCAAAAGCTTACCGGTTGATTCCCGAACCTGACCTACAGTTCCGGGTGCGCTAGCCACATCCGAACTATACATTGTTTGAATAGAATCGATTATCACTAACGCTGGCTTCAAATTAGCCGTTTCTATGGCAATGATATCAAGATTAGTTTCAGTCATAATCAAAAGATTATCATTTAGTTTATCCAACCGCTCTGCCCGCATTCTTGTCTGGGCGGCAGATTCTTCGCCCGATACATAAAGAACAGTACCATACCTTTGACTTACCCCTGCCGCGACCTGCAGGAGCAGCGTCGATTTTCCGATTCCAGGGTCACCCCCGATGAGCATTAGCGCACCCGGTACAATGCCCCCCCCTAAAACTCGGTCAAACTCGTCCACTCCAGTCGCTCGTCGTGGTAATGCAGTAGTATCAACTGCAGTAATTGGGCAAGGTTTAATTGAAGCGCGCGTTACTACTGACTTATTATCCGCTTTGACCACAGGCTCCTCAACCATACAGTTCCACATATTGCAGCTTGGGCATTTACCCAGCCACTTAGGCGAATCATAACCGCATTCCTGACAAACAAATTTTAACTTTAGCTTCGACAATTGATAACTGCACCTCACCATATTAAAAAAGCACCCTACAATCAGTAGCGCACTGACCTGTAGAGTGCTTTCGTTAAATATTAGGATTTTCCTGCCAATTTATCTGAAGTTATTAGTAATCTATTTTTTTGTGAATAAAAGTTTACCCTGCTCGTCGGCGTCGACCACTACAGTGTCGCCAGTGCCTGCTTCCCTGCTTAACATCATCTCGGCTATGCTGTCCTCGACCATTTTTTGAATAGCCCGCCGCAAAGGCCTTGCACCGTATGCATAATCGCGCCCTTCTTTAAGCAGCTCAGCTATAGCTTTTTCAGTGACCTCAAGCTCAATATCGCTATTAGCCAACCGCTTTTCTACATCTTTGAGCATAATGTCTACGATTTGCGTAAGCTCAGTATCATTTAGACTGGAAAAGACGATTAATTCGTCAACACGATTAACAAATTCAGGCCGGAAAGTCCGCTTAACCTCCTCCATAACCCGTTCTTTTGCAGCCTCGGCATTGTCACTCTTAGTGTCGGCCAAGAAGCCCATAGCTGAGGTTTCTTTGCGAAGATGCTGAGCACCAACATTTGACGTCATAATAATTACGGTATTTTTAAAGTCAACTGTCCGCCCCTGGCTGTCAGTAAGCCGGCCGTCTTCAAGGACTTGAAGCAGGATGTTAAAGACGTCGTAATGCGCCTTTTCAATCTCATCAAGCAGAATTACCGAGTAAGGCTTGCGCCGAACAGCATCGGTTAACTGACCGCCCTCATCATAACCTACATAACCTGGAGGCGCGCCCACCAAGCGCGATACTGTATGCTTCTCCATATACTCTGACATATCAAGTCTAATCATATTGGCTTCGTCACCAAATAAAGCTTCCGCTAAGGCTCGCGCCAACTCGGTTTTGCCTACGCCGGTCGGTCCCAGGAATATAAACGATCCAATTGGCCGCTTGGGATCTTTTAGGCCGGCACGCGCCCTCCTAATCGCCCTCGCTACGGCTTTTACAGCGTCTTGCTGCCCAACTACCCGCTCATGAAGAACATCTTCCAACTTAAGCAGACGGTCAGCTTCCTCTTCAGCTAACTTCTTAACCGGGATTCCGGTCCAGGTAGCAACAACATGAGCAATATCCTCATCAGTTACTACCGTCCGCTCGCCAGTCTGACGTCGTGCCTGCTGTTTAGACTCAAGTTCCTCGCGAAGCCGTTGCTCTTCGTCGCGCAGTTTTGCGGCCTGTTCAAATTCTTGACCGTTAATAGCAGCCTCTTTCTCTGTCCTGATTTTTTCTAAACGCTTCTCGATATCAGTTACATCGGGCGGAGTTGAAAAGGCGCTTAAGCGGGCACGTGACGCCGCTTCATCCATAAGGTCAATTGCTTTGTCCGGCAGAAACCGGTCGCTGATGTAGCGATGCGAAAGCTGTACCGCAGCCGTAATAGCTTCATCAGTTATTTGGACTCCATGGAAGGCTTCATATTTATCACGAATACCGCGCAAAATTGCGATAGCATCCTCGACTGTCGGCTCACCGACCATTACCGGCTGGAACCTCCGTTCCAGGGCAGCGTCCTTTTCAATATATTTTTTATACTCATTAAGGGTTGTTGCACCGATTGTCTGGAGCTCACCGCGCGCTAAAGCAGGCTTTAAGATATTGGCGGCATCAATAGCGCCTTCAGCCGCCCCTGCGCCAATCAAAGTGTGAAGTTCATCGAGAAACAAAATTACATTACCGGCTTGGCGGATTTCATCCATAATTTTTTTTAGCCGTTCTTCAAATTCACCCCGGTATTTAGCGCCGGCCACAATGCCGGCCATATTCAGCGAGATTACTCGTTTGCCGCGCAAAATCTCAGGCACCCTGTTATCAATAATCCGCTGAGCCAGTCCTTCAGCTACCGCTGTTTTACCTACACCGGGCTCACCGATAAGTACAGGGTTATTTTTGGTACGGCGGCTAAGTATCTGAAGAACCCGCTCAATTTCTTGCTCACGGCCGATAACAGGGTCAATCTTGCCAGCTTGGGCTAGTTTGTTAAGATCGCGCCCATACTGATCAAGCATCGGCGTACTCCCGCTAGCCTGTTGGTGCTGACCGGAAGCAGGCTGAGGTGTACTGCCGCCCTGCATTGCAAATCCGCCCAATAGTTCAATAACCCGTTGCCGCACAGCATTAATATCTGCGCCAAGACTGGCGAGAACTTGAGCTGCCACCCCCTCACCTTCGCGAATAAGTCCTAGGATAATATGCTCAGTGCCTACATAGTTGTGACCTAAACTCCGCGCCTCATCCATTGCCAGTTCAATAACCTTTTTAGCCCGTGGTGTATATGCTACCTGCTGCCCAGTAGACTGGCCGCGTCCAATTATTTGTTCTACTCTGCTACGTACAGCCTCGAGACTTATATTCAACGAATTCAGGGCTTTGGCGGCCACTCCTTCTCCCTCATGAATAAGCCCTAGCAACAGGTGCTCTGTACCAATATAATCATGACCTAATTTACCTGCTTCCTGCTGGGCCAGGATTAGTACTTTTGTTGCTCTTTCTGTAAATCTACTAAACATTAACGTCCCTCCTTAACATGTTTTATAGTCTCACGAATTACCTGCGCTCTCAATTTATCACGCTCAGTTTCGGAAATGCCGTTTCTGGCGGCAAATTTTAGTAAATAATTTGGTCTAGTGGTAACCAGTAGTTCATTGAAAATTGTCGCGGGAACTTCATCGACTATCTTAAGATCGATGCCCAGCCGCACCTCACTTATGAGTGATAGAGCCTCCTGCCCGCTCATACTTCGCGCGTAACTAAGCGTTCCGTATGCCCGCCACAGCCTATCAGCAAGCGTTTGCGATGAATGCCGCAGCAAATATGCTCTAGCTGTCCGCTCCTGATCGACAATCTGCTGGGCAACGCTTTTCAGATTATCTATTATGCCTTGTTCGGTATAGCCTAATGTTAATTGATTTGAAATTTGAAAAATATTACCCGCGGCTTCCGTACCCTCGCCATATAAACCGCGAATAGCCAGCCCAAGCTGGGTAGAAGCATTAATAATCCTATTTATCTGCCGAGTAATAACCAATGCCGGTAAATGGACCATAACAGAAGCCCTTAGCCCAGTGCCTAAATTAGTTGGACACGCTGTTAAATAACCCATTTGTTCGTTAAAAGCAATATCATGCTTGGCTTCAATTGTGTCATCTATTTGGTTAGCCAAAGCCAGGGCGTCTACTAAATTAAGACCGGATCTCATACATTGGATACGAAGATGATCTTCTTCATTAATCATTATACTAACAGCCGCATCATCCCGGACAATGAGCGCCCGATGTTCAGGGTGCTCAACATAGTACGGGCTGACAATGTGTTTTTCTACTAAAACATTTCGTTCTAAAACTGAAAGCTGATCCATCTTAATATACATATAGTTGTGGCTATCGGCCGTCCTCAGTACATTTACTGTACTCTTCAGTTGATCGGCCACCTTAGCCAATTGTTCGCCGGCAGCCCGATTAGGAAATGGCAGGCTGCATAAATTGCGGGCCAGGCGTATGCGGCTTGATAATGCGATATCAGCCTCAGCACCGCTGCCGCTCATCCATGGCACCGCCGGCTGGTCAAGCAACTCATCAAAAGACATACTTCTTACCCCCTATTTTTCTCTATTCAGCTGCTTTTCAAGAACACGAATTTGATCACGCAGTTTTGCAGCCTCTTCATATTCTTCCCTTGCTACGAAATGTTCGAGTTCTTGCCGCATCTTTTTGAGCTGCTGTTTTACAGCAATTTTTCCTCCGCTGCGTTTAGGCACTTTCCCAGTATGAGCACTAGAGCCATGAATTCGTCTAAGCAATGGCACTAACCGTTCACCGAAAGTAGCATAGCACACATTGCAGCCGATTTTACCGTTTCGGCTGAAATCACGATAAGTCATACTGCATTGCGGGCAGGCTATCTCGCTTTGCACCTGGCCGCCGTCGCCATATACAGTATTAAAAATCCCTTTTAGGAAGTCATGGACCGAAAAGTTATCATCAAATGAAATCTTCATTTCACCATGTTCAGAAGCACACTGCTCACATAAATGCTTTTCAACCTTTTGATTATTTACGATTTTAGTAATATGCATACACGCCGGACGTTTTCTACACTCATCACACAACACCAAGCATCCCTCCTTTTTACAGATAAGCTAACGAAGACAATAATTCTTTCATCATAGTGGCACGTTTAGCCGGCTCCACTTCCTTGAAAATCAGACCGTAGAAATTGACTAACAACCTTGCCTCCCTAATTGTCAAAAAGCCATATTTATTCAAATGTCTTGTAATATATTTAATCTCTTCTATAGTAGTTGTTTCCGAAATTTGTTCAGCCGCGTCTTCAAAGATAATATTTTGCAGGGGGATACGCGCAATCCGAATAAATCCACCCGAGCCGCGGCGTGATTCGACAATAAATCCTCGATCTACAGTAAACCGGGTACTAAGCACATAGCTAACTTGTGAAGGAGCACAATCAATTTCTTCGGCAATTTCATTCCGCTGGAGGATCACTATATCATCATTTCCGTTCGTCATCTTACTTAAAATAAATTGTTCAATAATATCAGCTAAATTACCCAAAACATCACCACCATTTAGTTTGACCTTTTGACTTTAGAATTATTATATTTGACATTTTGACTTTTTGCAATAGCTTTGCCACTAAATTAGTAAAAAAATTCCGGTATTATTAATTATTGTTTCACCCTTTGGTAAACGATATGTGTAAGGGAAAATAAAAAGGAGCTATATAGCTCCTTTTGTTTCCTACATTAAATTTGGTGCCTTAGCAAGTGTTTGGCGGGCCTCCGCCACTATTGTCTCAATAATAACTGCGGCAGGCTCAATTTTCTTTAAAGGAATAAGACTTTGCCCAGCCAAAACCATACCGTTCTCAACATCACCGTCAATTGCAGCCAAACGGTTTGTTCCGGCAGCTAATTGATTAAGTTCTTCTTGCGGTGTGCATTGTTTTTCTAAAGCTAGGAATTTCTCAGTAAACTTGTTCTTAAGTCCGCGGACGCCATGTCCGGAAACCTGTCCTGTTACAACAGAATCGGTATCTACAGCTTCAATCAGTTTTTGTTTAACATTCGGGTGTATAGAGCATTCTTCCGCTATCATAAATCTGGTTCCGAACTGGACACCAGCCGCACCCATGATAAGAGCTGCTGCAAGACCGCGCCCATCAGCAAAGCCACCGGCTACAATGACCGGAATGTCAACTGCTGGCACCACTTGGGTCATATGCGCCATGGTCGTTATAACACCAATATGCCCCCCGGCTTCCATACCTTCGACCACCAAAGCATCTGCACCGCTGTCTTGAACCCGTTTGGCTAGCTTTGCATTTGGCACAACAGGAATAACCTTTACGCCGGCAGCCTTAAACTTAGGGATGTAAGGCACTGGGTTTCCAGCCCCTAATGTAACAAAGCTGACATTTTCTTCACATATAAGCTCAACAATCTCGTCCTTATTGGGAGCCATAAGTTGAACGTTTACGCCAAAAGGCTTATTGGTAAGTGCTTTAGCACGGCGAATTTCATCCCTAACCCATTCGGTAGTTCGGCCGCCTGCTGCTATGATACCAGCCCCACCGGCTTCAGATACGGCTGCAGCCAGATTAGCGTCCGACACCCAAGCCATACCGCCTTGTATAATTGGATATTGAATTCCTAATAGCTCAGTTAGTTTAGTAGCCATAACCTATCTCCTTTACATTAATTATGTCCCTTGGAAAAATTCACTAAAATCAGCAATATTCCTGCTGATTTAGTGAACTATATCTATTATTAGCAATAATTTTATTTCCATTTTTCATTTTGCTCTTTACAATCGGGGCCAAGCGATTTATAATGAAAAACTGTATAATACACATAAAAAGCGGCGTAATACTACTAATCCTTCCGGGAAATCACGCTTTTCGTTAGAAAAGTCCTGAATTTTAAACTTTTTTGAGGAAAAGTATACGCCTCAGAATAATTGAACTGGAAAAGGGGCGATGTGTGATGAAAATAATTGGCAAACATATTACTGTAGACATGTACGGCTGTAGTTTCGAAAGCCTTGACAATATGGATTTTGTCAAGAATGCTATGTTAACTGCTGTCAACGAAGCTCAAATGACACTTCTCGATTTTACTTCCCACAAATTCGAACCGCAAGGTCTGACTGCGTTAGCTTTACTTGCTGAAAGTCATATGAGTATTCACACATACCCGGAATTAGGGTATGCAGCTGTTGACGTTTTTACTTGCGGAGATCATAGTCGTCCTGATAAGGCAGTATCAATTCTTAAAGACTTTTTAAAGCCTACCAAAGTAAAGACAACTAATATCAGACGCGGTGACTTCGGCTCTGTAACCGATATGAAGCCTAAAATCAAAGTCAGCGCAACCCCAATGCGTCGTGTGCGCGATACCGGCTCAAAAATGCTGCGCCTGTTATCTCCTTCTAAATAAGCATAATGTTTAATATACCGGCTGAAATATCAGCCGGTATTATTCTATTCAGTTGCAGTTATATACTATCACTTTTTTTCAAATGCAGCATTAGCTTCATCTGAAGCTTAGCCGAACTTATCCAGGACTTGTGCTAAGACTTTACTTAAGAAGCTAGGGAGTCTTATAGCGTCTTGGCCATAAGATAACCGTCGACTACTACCTCAATTTCACCGGTCTTAGGGTTAAACATTAGGCCATGTATTGGTACATCAATTGGAATTAAGGGATTGTTTCTAATTTTGTCAACAACATGCTCGACATTATCCCAAGGGTGGTGAAAAGTATCTATCCAGGCCTCCAGTTCGTCTTCTACCATCTTAATAGCCTCAGGTGCTATGCCTCTAGCAAGCATCTTCTCAACAACGCCTTGTGACGTGCTGTGAGCCACACCACAGTCATAGTGGCCGATAACCATTACTTCCTTAACGTCCAATTCAAAAATCCCAACTATCAAGCTTCGAATCGTCGCCTCAAATGGCCCAGTAACAGAATTGCCAGCATTTTTTATTACCTTAGCCTCTCCGCGCTTAATTCCGAGTGCCGGTTCGAGAAAATCTACTAATCTGGTATCCATACATGTAAAAATGGCAAGATGTTTATTAGGCTTTTTGCTGTCTTCTTCCGCATCATCATATGCCTGTGGAAGGTTATCCACAAAAGAGCGGTTAGCTTTAAGTACTTGTTCTAAAGTTGTCATATTGCCTCCTATTAATAGTCATTACCGCCTTTAGCCGCAGAATATATTGCTGCATTTATAATAATCCAAAAGTTACTGCTAACCACGCCGTAGTCAATAGCCCGGTATTATTCTATTGAAACACCATCATACTGTGTAATGAGGATTGGCGCTAAGTAGCATACATCAATAATATGCGATGTAACTTATTTTATATGATTAGAAAATGTCCCACAAGCGTAATATTACAAATTTAAATTATTTTTTTAAAATAGTAAAGCACTCGCTCTGTAAAAGAACGAGTGCTTTTTTCTAACCGGCAACTTCCTATCCTCCCACCGTACGCCTAGCCTTCCATAGCGCGCCCGGTACTAGGCCCGTCTAGGGCCGTCGCAGGGCGTTTCTAGCCAAGTTAGCTTAAGCTAATTCATTTAGTTTACATCAATGGCACTTTTCTGCGACACGCAGGCTAAAGTTCAAAGACACGAAGTGTCTTCCATAGGCGTTTACGAGCTTAAGCAGCGAAACGGAATCTTTGATTCC